>JAACEJ010000031.1 GCA_011682565.1 Actinomycetota bacterium
TGGAATATCCTGAATTTACTTTATTGAATATTTATTTTCCCAATGGTCAGCGCGACCTGGAACGCTTGCAATACAAACTGGATTTTTACGATGCGACTTTGGAATATTGCCGGGAATTGCGCTATCAAGGCAAAAAATTGATCATCTGCGGCGATTTCAATACCGCCCACAAAGAGATCGACCTTAAAAATCCAAAAGAAAATAAAAAGACGTCCGGTTTTCTTCCTGTTGAACGCCAATGGATCGACAAGTTCATTGCACATGGCTATGTAGACATTTTCCGCACCTTTCACTCTGACGAGCCCGGACAATACTCCTGGTGGACCTATCGCTTCAATGCACGCGCCAGAAACATCGGCTGGCGTATCGACTATTTTTTCGTCAGCGACGATTTTATCGATTCGGTAAAAGATGCCTATATTGCCCCGGAGGTCATGGGTTCCGATCATTGCCCGGTCGTACTGGAAGTGGAGGTCTGAATGGAAAAAAGGAAATTGGGACGTACCGACCTTGAAGTCACATTCATCGGATTTGGTGCTCTGGAAATCGGCAGGGACTGGGGACTGGGACTGGCCGGAAACCAGGTCAGACCGGATGAAGAAAGCGCTATCGGGATGCTTGATTTTGTCCTTGACAGCGGCGTTAATCTCGTTGATACGGCGCGAGCTTATCACAAAAGTGAGCAACGAATTGGCAGGGGAATCAGTCATCGGCGTAATGAATTTATTCTCACATCCAAATGTGGCGAACACAGTGCGGAACCGGAAACTTATTACAATTTTTCTTACAAGGCGATCAGGGCATCAATTGAAAAGAGCCTGCAACTTTTGCGCACCGACGTGATTGACGTCATGCAAATTCATTTTGGGCCTCACCCCGGACAAGTTCTCAAAGCAGGTGAAACCGTTGCTGCAATGAAAGAGGCACAGGCCGAAGGAAAAATAAGATTTCTCGGTGCTTCTCCACCAAAAGAGGTTTTCAATGATTGCATTGAATCCGGTGATTTTGATGTCATTCAGGTTGATTACAGTTTGTTAAACAGAGAAAACGAAGAACTCATTGCCGAAGCAACGCAGAAGAATATTGGCATACTGATACGCGGCGGTTTGGCGATGGGATACCTCACGCCAAAAATTCAATTTCATTTGGATGAAAATGCTGATAACAGAGTCCGAAAAGTGAAAAAAATTCTTGAACTGCTGAATGGTGATGATAAACTTTTACCCGCTGTAGCTTTACAATTTTTAAAAAGCAATAAAAACATTTCATCTGTTTTGGTGGGATCAAAATCTAAAAAGCATTTTGCCGAGGCTATCACGGCATTGGACAAACAATTACCCGTTACAATAGATGAAATCACTGATGGGGTTTCTTTTGTGGAATAGCAATACAAGTTCCTTGAAATTTGCATAATCATGTTGTATATTCTCGCATGAAATTCATACCTAATCAGAATAAAGTGTGGAGGATAAAATGTCCGTAATATCAGATTTGGAACCCAAGCTCGTCTGGAAGTATTTTGATGCTCTGCGAAAAATTCCACGTCCTTCGGGTGGTGAAGGCCGGGTAGCCGACTATGTAGTTTCTGTTGCCAAAAAACTGGGACTGGAATATGTGAAAGACAAGACAGGAAATGTCATCATCCGCAAACCTGGTAGTCCCGGTCATGATAATGCCCCAACTGTTGTCTTGCAAGGCCATCTGGATATGGTCTGTGAAAAAAATTCCGACAAGGAATTCAATTTCAACAAAGACCCGATCGAACTGGTGATTGATGGTGACTGGTTGACAGCAGACGGAACGACCCTCGGCGCCGATAACGGTATTGGCGTTGCCACAGCGCTGGCCATAATGGAAGATGATTCACTCGTTCATGGCCCTGTTGAAGCGCTTTTTACTGTCGACGAAGAGCGCGGCCTTGTCGGTGCAATGACTATTTCAGCGGATGCCCTGAAGGGGCGTATCATGCTCAACCTGGACAGTGAAGACCTCGGCGTTTTTTCCATCGGTTGTGCCGGCGGCGCGGATTCTCATTTTACTTTGCCGGTGAACCGCAAACCGGTGTCCGGCGATAAGCTTTTGCAACTTCATCTTTCCGGTCTCCGTGGCGGGCACTCGGGGATTGATATTCACGAAGGCCGCGGCAATGCCGTTAAAATATTGAATCGGCTTCTTTACGGGGTGAATAAAGAAATCCCCCTCGAATTGGTTACAATTAATGGCGGCGACAAGCACAACGCCATTCCGCGAGAAATTAAAGCGCAGGTCGTCATCGACGGTTCCAAAACAGCGGCATTTAAAACATGGTTCGACAAAGCAATAGAAGAGATCCGAATGGAGTTTAGTCCTGTTGAAAAGAATATTACTTTTTCAGCAACGGAATTAAACGAGTCGCTTCCACTGGTGTTGGATGAGAAATCTCAATCTGTTTTATTCGCTCTTATTTTTGCACTTCCTCATGGTCCGTTGGCAATGAGCCGGACTATTGCAGGGTTGGTGGAAACATCAAACAATGTTGCCGCAATAAAATGTGACGAAAAAAGCATTTCAATTCACTGCAGTGGCCGAAGCTCTAACGATGCCGCACTTCAGGCATTACAGGACAAGCTGGCTGCGATCGGCAGTCTTGCCGGTGCATCCGTTGAGCAGCCGGAAGGTTATCCCGGCTGGATGCCGAATTTGGATTCAAAAATTCTCCAGGTCGCTTTGGATGCTTATAAACAGGTTACCGGTAAAGACGCGAAATATGAAGCCATACATGCCGGTCTGGAATGCGGCCTGATTGGTGAAAAGTTTCCGGGTATGGATATGATTTCTTTTGGCCCAACAATCCAGCATCCGCATTCACCGGATGAGCGCGTCAATATTCCAACCGTAGATTCCTTTTATAAACACACACTGAAAATTCTTGAAATTTTGGCATAATTTTTTAGTCATGTCATTGCGAACGAAACGGAGTGAAACGAAGCAATCCCATAACCGCCTGTAAAACATGGGATTGCTTCGTCGTTCGTACCTCACTCCTCGTAATGACAAACATTTGTTACATTTTAAATCTTTTTCTACCCGAACGCTTTTATCTCCAGCTAAATTTCCGTCCTTCAGGCCATAATTCTCTGTAACAAAATTCCATGCCCGGCGTATATCCGACAAGTTAGTTTTTAAAAGCCTTTCCGTTTTTCCTCAATAAAATATTTTTTAATTATGAATGCCGTTGTCCGGAGGAAGCTATTTTGAAAAGTAAAGCAAAAAAACGTCTTGTCTGGATTATTATTACCCTTCTGATCATTTTTGCCGTTGCAGCAGTTGTTATGTCCCGGGGAAAAAAGAATGCTGCTGAACGTCGAACTGTTTCGGTAGAACGAAAAGACATTATTGATAAAGCGCTCGCTGTGGGCTCTATAGAGCCGGTCAATGAGATTGCCGTCAAATCCAAAATATCCGGTGTTGTGGGAAAACTTTTTGTGAGGGTTGGAGATTTTGTCCATGCCGGTGATTTGCTCCTGGAAGTCAAGCCGGACCCGACTCCTCTGGAACTGGCCCAGGCCAAACGAAATGTCGAAATGGCGACCATTGAATTGCAGACGCTGAAAAGAGAATTGAGCCGCAGCGAACAATTGAAAAACAAGGGCCTCATTTCAGATCAGACTTTTGAGTCTCTTTTACAAAAATATGATGAAGCGAAATTGCGCCATCAAATTTCAAAGGAAAAACTTGAATTGATTGAAAACGGTAAGGTGAAAATTGCAAATACGAGCATTGAAACTGTAGTCAAAGCCCCGCTTTCCGGTTATATTCTTGAAAAAAATGTCAACCTTGGCGACCCTGTCGTTCCCTTAACTTCGTACCAGCCCGGAACTGCGCTGATGAGAATGGCAGATATGAACAATTTGATTTTCAAAGGAACTGTCGATGAGATCGACGTGGGAAAAATAAAAGAAGGAATGAAATGTGATCTGCAGGTTGGCGCTTTACCGGGCAGGAAAATCCTCGGGCATCTAACGCTTATTTCTTTAAAAGCCAGAAAAGAAGATAATACGACTGTCTTTCCTGTAGAAATCTTTATTGATGACGCGGGGGATGCAATGCTTCGCGCCGGTTTTTCAGCAAATGCCAATATTGTCATTGCCAAAAGGGACAGCGTTCTTGCCATTCCCGAGCGGGTGGTCACCTTTCGCAATGATTCCGCATTTGTGCAGATTCCGGTGGGAGAAAATGATTCGGAAGAAAGATACATTAAAACCGGCCTGAGCGACGCAATTCTTATCGAGGTTCTGGACGGACTGAAAGAGGGAGATAAAATCCTTGAAAAGAAGCAGCACAAAATCATTTAGACACTTTAGCGCACTTAAATTTTCAATAACCTGATGTTTACATTAATTGATACATTGCAGGAAATTTTTCACTACTTGCGGCAATACAAAGCCCGTACGGCAATGACCATGTTCGGCATTACCTGGGGGACGATGACCGTTATCTTGCTCCTGGCGTTTGGCGTCGGCGTCAGAAAACAAATGAGCAAAAACATGCACGGAATTGGCGAAGGCATCGCCATTGTCTGGCCGGGACGAACCAGCATCCCTTTCAAAGGGTATGGACGTGATCGAAGAATTCGCCTGACTGGGGAAGATGTAGAACTCATTCGCCGTGAAATCGGGGATATCAAACGCATTAGTCCCGAATACCAACGCTGGGGAACGGCAGTCCATGTGGGAGATAAAGTCAACAAACCGAACATAACCGGCATTATACCGGAATATAATATTATGAGAAATATATGGCCGCAGCCCGGCGGCCGCTGGCTGAATGATCTTGATCTTAAGGAACGCCGACGCGTGGTTTTCCTCGGTAACCGGTTGAAGGACTTGCTCTTTGGTGAAGATGTGAATGCTGTTGGGAAATATGCTTTTATAGCTGAAACGCCTTTTCTCGTCGTCGGCGTTTTGCAGAAAAAAATACAAAACTCATCTTACAGTTCCAGGGATCAGGACCGTGCTTTCATCCCGGTTACAACGTTTCAGTCCATTTTTGGGGATCGTTACATGGATAATTTTGTTTACCAGATTGCCGATCCCCGCAATTCGCCGCAGGTGAAAAAACAACTTTATACCCTTTTGGGTAAAAAATTCAAATTTGACCCAAATGATGAAGAAACGCTGGGCATCTGGGATACCACTGAATTCGATAAATTCATTTTTTATTTTTCTCTCGGATTTAACATTTTTATGGGAATCATCGGCGTGATTACGCTCATTGTCGGCGGTATTGGCCTGGCAAATATAATGTACGTGGTCGTCCAGGAAAGAACACATGAGATCGGTATCCGTCGGTCCATTGGCGCCAAACAAAAAAGCATTATGAATCAATTTATCATTGAAGCGTTTATCGTTATCGGGATGAGTGCAACCATTGGTTTTTTACTGGCCATTGGTTTGATTCAACTTCTTTCGGCGTTACCGATCCAGAGTTTTAAGGAAGCGGTGGGAACGCCTGTGTTTAGTCCAATGGTTGCTATTGTTACCGTGTTGATTCTGAGTACGATTGGTTTTTTGGCGGGATATTTCCCGGCGCGGCGAGCCTCGAGATTAAATGTAGTAGAGTGCTTAAGATGATTATTGTCCATTAACCGAACGAAGATTTTGATATGTATATCTTTTTACTCATCAGAGAGTTTTTACAGGACATAAAAACACAAAAGACACGCGCCTTTCTGACGACAATCGCTATTTCGTGGGGAATTCTTGCAGTGACGTTGTTGATGGCTTTTGGTGATGGCCTGTCTTTTCGAATGCGCGAAGGACTCCTCAACGCAGGTGATCGTATCATTCGCGTTTATGGCGGGCAGACCACGCTCAGGTATAAGGGGCTTCCCGTAGGCAGACGTATCCTTTTAAGGCAAGGGGATTGCGAGATCATTGAAAAGAATATTCCCCGGGTTGCTGTGGCAGTACCCGGGTTCGGCAGACGCGTTCGTCTCAAAAACGGCGACACGATTTCATCAACTTATATGGAGGGTGTTTACCCGGAGTTTGAATTTCTCAGACGTACTTATCCGGCAGCCGGTGGACGATTTCTCGATGGCATGGATATTCAGGAAAGAAGACGCGTTGTCTTTTTAGGGGGCGAGATTGCTAAAGAAATTTTTGGTACTGTCGACGTTGTCGGTAAAAAAATTGAGATCGATGGTTTACCTTTTACTATTGTTGGCACAATGCCGAAAAAATTGCAAACATCGATGAACAATGGCCCGGATGACCGTCGGGCCATTATTCCGTTCACGACATTTCAGAGCATTTACGGAGATAAATATCTGGATGAATTGATCGTGAAACCGGTTCGTGCACAAGATGGATTGCTTGTCGAAAAAGAAATCCGCCGGGTGCTTGGAAAAAAATATAAATTCGATCCAACAGATGAACGGGCGACGCCCATGTGGAATTTTATTGAGAATGAAAAGGAAAGCGCCAAAATTTTCAGGGGAATTAATATCTTTTTAGCTGTGATCGGTTCGATGACGCTGATTATTGCCGGAGTGGGGGTGGCGAATATCATGTATGTTGTCGCCAAAGAAAGAACGCTGGAGATCGGCATAAAGCGTGCGGTTGGAGCGAAAAAGCGCTACATTATTTTCCAGTTTATCTTTGAATCGATTCTTATTGCATTCATTGGCGGAGGGCTGGGTTTGCTGGCGTCAGTCGGCTTGATAAAACTTGTATGGATGATCCCGGCGCAAGAGGGCGCTATGGAATTTCTCGCGCGCCCCTTGTTATCCGGTTCAATCATTGCGGTGTCTCTGGTTCTGCTTACCCTGATCGGTCTTTTAGCCGGTCTTTTTCCCGCGCGCAAAGCCGCCAATGTCGATCCGGTAGAAGCTTTGCGATATGAATAAAATCAGAACGAGTAGGAAAGGGTTAAAATTGTGCCCTGTACTCTGATTCTTGGATTTGATTCTTCCGAGTTTGCAGCTTTGTCTACATTTTCTGCAAACAAATCTGCTCTGTACCCAAGATTTAAACCAAGCCCTGAAGAGAATCGATAACCGATACCGAGATTAACTGCGGCAAGTCCGGCAGAAACATCATACGTGGAATCCTGCGAAGTGCTGCCAAAGGAAATTTTTGTCTCGTTTTGCAAAGTCCCGCCCAGATAGGCGAGGGAAGCAAACCCATACAAGCCGGATGACCCAAAGGGAACAACACCGGAAATACCGGCGCCAAATGTCATTCCGCCTTCACTTAAAGTAGCATTGATCGTTGCATTCTGTTCATCATAAACGGGATAACCATATTCATCGTAGCCAATCAGAACCGGATAAGTTGTGTTAACAGTACCCTCGATCGTCCAGTTGATATATTTTGCTCCGACAAACAAATTGATGTATCGATGTACCCGATAACCTACGGTAAAATTTAAATCGCCGCGGCTCATATTCCAGTCTGTTGTTACGTCGCTTTCGGCGCCTCCGAGTGCCATTTCATTTACCGGAAATGTTCCGAAGAAAAGAGATGCTCCGAAATTGAGCTTGCCGTGGGAAATGCTGATGTACGGGCCCACAGAGTTGCCTGCGCCAATATCGGCAATTTTTTTGCCGCTCTCATCTTCCCAGCTATACTGGGCATTCCACCAACTTCCGCCTAATGTGACAACCGTTTTCGTTTACGCAAAAAGATTTGTAACGACCAGCAATGCAAGAACGATGACGAACAGAGCGCTGATGTTTCTGGATTTCATAGTGTTTCCTCCTTTAATTAAAAAACAGGGGGTGGAGCTACCGGTTTCTTGTTATCATTTGATTTTTTTCGAGATCGTTTCTTCTTAATCTTGGGTTTTTTATTGCTTTCAATAGGTGTTGTGCTTAACCGCACTTTATCCCCGAGACGGAAATTGATTTTACTTTTCAATGCTTTTGCTTCTGAATATTCTTGCTGAACATTTAAAACCTGCAATAATCCGATTTTATCTTCTGTTTTCCCAATGATAGTTCCACTGAGATTCGTAACGACATCGCCGATGCGAATAACTTCCAATACCTGCCCCGGGCGCAGTCCGTGGGTTTTCCCCAGATCAATGAGTATGATTTTTGGAGTGATTTTGATGATCGAGCCCTCAACCGTTATTTTTTGTGCAATCGTCGCAACCAGCTTTGCTATTGCTCCCGGCAACCCATCTTCGCCGGTGCATTTCACATTTTGAGCAAGGTCCAGAGCACCCGTTTCAACATTGACAAGACGCGTGTTGATAATAAAAGTCCTGCCAAGTTTGCTGACGCTGCCGATCATTATTTTTTCAACATTAAGCACTTTGCCGATTTCAGCCGCTTTGGACATGTCCGTGATGCCGGCCATTTGCAGCTTTTGTTCCTCCATCATTTTACTGATCGCCTGCCGTTCGACAACCTGGAAGCGGTTGGTGTTGAACAGCTCCGTACCGAGTATGTCGGAGACGGCATCGGCTGTTTCCTGGCTGGTATTTTTTGCTTCAAAACTGAGAACGGCGATTGCTGTTTTTGCCTGGGGGAATAATGGTTTTTGTAATATCGCGAGAAATAAAATTATAAACAGGAAAGAGAAATAGTTTTTCATTATTACACTCGTTTGTTCAAGATAACTTGCTGTTTAGCAAACATCTATAGAATATAAATATCAAGGGTGTTATTGTCAGGCCCTATCTGGAAAATCGTGATTTGAAACAAAAAGTGATGTTTTGGAAAGCAACCTCCTTGTATTAGAGAATAAAAGGTACATTGCGGAAAACCGCAGCAACAGAGCAATCCGATTCGTATTGCTAACAAGTATATTTTTTTACGGGTCATTTAAAAATGAATCCTGTTTGATTTTTATTCATCTATTCTAAATGGGCCTTTCGGGCCGTACTTTATAAAAAAGGAGAAAACAATGGCTATTTTAGCACAGACAAAAATCAAGGATGCGCTTGAGGCGCATGCTGAATTAAAAGATATATTAATCGGATTATCGCCACGATTCAAAAAACTGAACAACCCGATTATTTTCAAAATGGTGAGCAAATGGGCGACAATTGCGGATATCGCCAGAATCGGCGGACTTTCCCTGTGCGAAATTCTGCATACCCTGAACAAAGCGATCGGAACTGAAGCAGAACTGGCTGAGCAGGCGCCGGATTGCATCAAGGAAGCAGAGCCGATTTCTTCTGAGGAAGAGATACCCGGGTGGGTTAAAAATGCAAAACAGGTAGTGCTAATGGATGTGCGCTCACGCGACGATTTCTTTATGCCTGAAGTGCTGGCCGCGGTTAACAGGCTGGAACCGAATCAGGTTCTCGAAGTGATCAATACTTTTTATCCGGCGCCGCTCGCCAACATGCTGCAGGAAAAAGGCAACGCCTTCCATTATCAAAAAGTTTCTGAAATGGAGCATCGACTCTATGTCAAAGGTGGAAGAAAAGGCAACCTTTGAGCACCATATTCTATATTCATGTTTTGAACCAGGCGGGGTACGGAAGAAAAGAATTCGGAGATATTAAATTAAAGAGTTGTTTGTCTAATTAATGTTTTACTTAACGTTCGTTCCATTCCCGTCCGTACATTGTTTTTTCAGAACCACACCATCCACTATCTGTCCCCGCCGTAACATAGATTTCTACAAAATATGTTGTTCGGGTGAAATATTTACGCTATCTTTTCTATGAGTAATTCGTAAAGTCGAAAAGCATGTCATCGCGAGGAGCGGAGCGACAAAGCGATCTTTATAAAACAGCACTTAGCCGACATCCAGATTGCATCGCTTCACTCGCAATGACATCTTGAGACTTTTTACGAGAAAATCTTCTATCAGTCGCCAACATTGGCTCCGATTCTTTTGCCTGGCTGTTTTCACCAGGCTTTTAAAGTACAACGCACACGACAGACAATTTAATGGAGATGAGGATGGTACGACGTCTGTTAACTTTTCTGTTCGTCATTGCCTTTTGCTACAGCACAAAAGCTGAAACCCAATTTTGGGGGCAAAGTATTGCTCTCATCCCCTATCCGCAACAGGCGACGCTGACGACAAAAGATTTTATTTTTGACGAGGCGTTCAAGCTTGATCTGGATGAAGGCGCGACGCCGACCGACAGCTTTGCCGCCGGCGACCTGGCGGAGCGCCTCGAAACGGAATGGGGCGTCGCCTTTTCTTCCGGCGACAATGTTGCCGGCAAAAGAATTGTTCTGACGCGCCGCAATGCCGCGCCGCGCATCGGCGATCAGGGATACGAATTGTTCGTCAACCGGGACTCGATTGTGATTCGGGCAAAGGGCGAGGCAGGCCTCTTTTGGGGAACGCGAACGCTTTTGCAGTTAGTGCAACAACGTGACTCGTTTCCGTTTGTCAAGGGCATTCACATCGTCGACTGGCCGGACATCCCGGTTCGCGCCGTTCACTATGACACCAAGCATCACCAGGACAAAAAAGCATACGTGCAAGCCTTCATCCGCACGCTGGCCGATTACAAAATCAACATGCTGATCTGGGAATGGGAGGACAAGTTCGCCTATAAAAGTCATCCGGAGATCGGCGCGCCCGGCGCTTTTACCATGCAGGAGATGCAGGAATTCACCCGCTATGCGCAGCGCTTCCATATTCAAATCGTGCCGCTGGTGCAGGGGCTGGGACATGTCAGTTATATTCTCAAATGGCCGCAGAACGCCCATTTGCGCGAAATCGCGGCGTCGAACTGGGAGTTTTGTCCGCGCAAAGAGGGGACGTACGACCTGCTTTTCGACCTGTTCGATGAGGCGGTTCAGGCGACGCCGGGATCGCAGTATCTGCACATCGGCACGGACGAGACCTTTGAATTGGGTCTTGGCGTGGCGTGCGGCTGCAAGGCGCGGGCGCAGCAGGTCGGGCGTTATGGCCTGATGCTCGATTTCATCGACCGCTGCGACGGGCATTTGCGGGCGCAGGGGCGTAAAATCATCTCCTGGGGCGGCGAGTATCGGGCGGACGAAAAACGCAAACCGCCGCAAGGCCTCATCGTCTCCGAGTTTACCGGGGATTTAGAGATCGCCAGATCTTCGCGCGAGGCCGGCTATCCCGCCTGGGTGTACGATCCCAATCCCGGCATCGAGCATCTGTTTTTGCCCTACCTCTATCGCATCCGCGACGGGGCGGTCACGGACGGCTGTCTGCAAAGCTCGTTCAATCGATTGAGTTCTGCGGCGCAATCCGGGCTTTTTGACGGCATGGTCTGCACCTCCTGGGACGACAGTGGCCTGCACAACCAGGTATGGATGATGCGCTTTATCAATGCCGCCGAGTACTCGTGGAGCGGCGCCCGGCCCTCGTTGCCGGAATTTCAACAAAAATACTTTGTCAAATATTACGGCCGCAACGCCCGCGATGTGGCGGAACTGTGGCGGCTGCTGAATGACGGCGCTTATTATTACATGGATACTTTTGAGCGCAAGGTGTGGCACTGGGGTTATATCGGCAAAACGCATCTGCCGGACCTGCCGCGCGGCGACGCCGTCGGGTATGATCCCTTCTGGAACCGCGAATACAGCGACATGAGCTATCTCATCTACGATGAGCAGGTGCTCGATCTGGAAGGATACCTGGGAAAATTACGTGGCTATACGGCATGGTTCCAGAGGGAGATCATTGGCAAGAACAATCCCGGTCATCAATTTAATGAACAATAGACTATTTTCACGGAGAATCTAATGAAAAAACTTTTGACACTCGCCTTTTTGTTGATTTCATTTTTCCAGTTCACTCACGCCGCAGTCCCCCTGGTGCAAATCGGCCAAAGCCCGTCTGCAAAAATTGACGGAAAATTGGACGATGCGGGCTGGCAGAACTGCGCACAAATTTTTCCTTTTATTGAAAATGTGGGCAAGGGAACGGCTAAAGTACAAACACGTGTCAAATTATTTTATAATGATCACGCACTTTACATTGCTTTTATCTGCGACGAGCCCTTTGTCGATAAGCTGGTCGCCAGCCACAAGCAGCGCGACCAGGACGTGTGGCGCGATGACGGCGTGGAAATTCATATCATCTCGCCGAACGGGAAAAACTCTTTTCACATTTTATTCAATAGTCTGGGCGTTACCGACGATAGCAAGAACGGGGATTACGGTTGGGATCCGAAATTGCAGATTGCAGCTTTTAAACAGCCTGAAAGACAGCAATGGGGTGTGGAAACGGCGATCCCGTGGAGTGAACTGGGCTTTGCGCCGCAGCCCGGAGATTCCCTGGCCATGAATTTTACCCGAATGAGACAGCAGGAATTTGAACGTTCTGCCTGGAATGCCACTTACGGCACGTTCCGCAATCCTGCTCGTTACGGACAAATCGTTTTTGCAAAAAAACCCGTCATTTTAAAGTATCTGAAAATTACCGATCCCGTCCCCGGCGTCAATCATGTTCGCGTGCAGTTACAATTGCCGGGTAATGAACCGGCGCAGCTTTTTAGCGAAGGGGTGCCTCCGGTTGTTGTTCCCGCGAAAATGAAACAGCCGGTCGATATTCGCTATCTTTTCGGAATGAATGGGCGCCAAATTGTCCTGGCAGCCAAAAGAAACAACCGTCCGCTTTGGCGGGTCGTTTTTCCCGGAGACCTGGGGGAAGAACCCTATTTCAGCTATTTGCAAAGGACAATCAAATCGGTAAAGGATATGGCGGCTTTATCACCGCAGCAAAAGAGTTTGATCGAGTCCCTGTTAA
>JAACEJ010000032.1 GCA_011682565.1 Actinomycetota bacterium
AAAAACCGGATGATGTTCTCGCCGCTCAGGTTTACACGTTATATCAAAATCGTCTGCGTGAGCAAAATGCAATGGATTTCGACGACCTGTTGCTCAAACCGCTTGAATTGTTTGATTCTTTTCCCCCTGTCTTACAGTTCTATCAGGATCGTTTTCATTATATCCTAGTTGATGAGTATCAGGATACGAATCACGCGCAATACCTGGCAGTTAGAATATTAGCGCAAAAACATAAAAATATTTGTGTTGTCGGTGACGATGACCAATCCATTTATCGCTGGCGTGGTGCCGACCTGCGAAACATTCTCGATTTTGAACATGATTATCCCAAGTGCAGCAAGTTTCGTCTGGAACAAAATTATCGCTCCACAAAAAATATTCTGGCTGCCGCTCATTCGGTGGTAAAGAATAACCGGCAACGTCACTCAAAAGAGCTTTGGACACAGCGCCAGGAAGGCGATCATGTCATGGTTTATGCGGTTTATGATGAAAGAGAGGAAGCTCGGTATATTGTCAACTGCATAAATAATGAATTTCGAATCGCCAACAGGAACTTTTGTGATTTTGCCATTCTTTACAGAACCAACGCCCAGTCCCGTGCTTTGGAAGATGCGTTGCGGGTGGAAGGCATACCCTATATTATCGTAGGCGGCGTCAGGTTTTATGAACGAAAAGAAGTCAAAGACGTGCTCGCTTATTTGCGTGTGTTATCCAATTCTGCCGACGCTGTAAATTTAAAGCGGATCATCAATTACCCCGTGCGGGGTATCGGTGATGCGACCGTGGCAAAGCTGGAGGCTTTTGCCCGCGATAAGAAAATAACATTGTTCGATGCGTTATCCCGGGCAAAGGAAGTTTCGGCCATTGCATCGCGCACAGCGGACAAGGTTGTTTCGCTGCATGACCTTTTGGGAAAATATATCTCTTTGCAAAAAGAGTTTTCGTCCGCCGAACTGGCGACTATGCTCGTGGAAGAATTGGGTATTTTTCGTTTCTTTAAAGAAGATGGGACGATAGAAGCTGCATCGCGCGCTGACAATGTTCGCGAATTGTTGCTTGCCATTGCCGAGTTTAACAATGCAAACGGACGCACGACAACCCTGGCCGATTATTTACAGCAGGTCACTCTGGTCAGCGATATTGACACATGGAACGACAAGTCGAATATGGTGACCCTGATGACTTTGCACAGCGCAAAAGGCCTCGAATTTTCGGTGGTATTTATTACCGGTCTGGAGGAAGGATTGTTTCCTCTGTCGCGCAGCCTGGACGATCCGTCAGCTCTCGAGGAAGAACGACGACTCTTTTATGTCGGTGCAACGCGGGCAAAAGAGAAACTTTATCTCATCTGGGCAAAAAATCGCCGGCGGTTCGGGGACTTGCCCGGCGGAGCAAAGTCACGATTTTTGAAAGAAATTGATAAAAGGTACGTTAAAACGAATGAAAGCCGCACACAGCAATTGTTCAAAAAGAAGCGGGAAAAAAGTATTTGGGAACAGGATCGCATGCCAAATTATGAGGATGAATCCCAGGAACAAATTGAGTTCAAAGTGGGTATGCGTGTATATCATAACAAGTTCGGTAAAGGGACGATTTTGAAGATAAATTCACAAATTGATAATGTAAAACTGGCAGTACTTTTTGATGAAGAAGGTGAAAAAAAGTTGGTTTTGCCCTATGCTAAATTGGAGATTTTGTAGAGTGAAGAAATTCCCAGTGTTTTTGTTGCCAATCTTGATACTTTTATTAAGCAACGTCTTGTTTGCACAGGAAGGTGTTTTTCAGGAGGAACAGGATTTTCGTTTTGCCAAACAACTGGAAAAAAAAGGCATGAATGATATCGCTGCCCTGCAATTTATGCGATTTGCCGGTCTGTATCCTACCAGCCTGAAAGCTCCCGAAGCGCTGTTCAGTGCTGCGATGAATTACGAAAAAGCCGACAGTAGTTTCAAGGCTTCTGATATTTATTTGCGTCTTCTTTTAAGATATCCGCAATCAGGTTTTGTGGATCAAGCTCAATTTAATCGTGCGAAAATATTATCAAAATATGGCGATCATCTCAAAGCTGCCCTGGCGTTTGATCGAATAAAACTCGTCTCGCCGCAAAGCGACCTGGTGCCGGCTGCTCAAATTGAGGCCGCCCGCGAGTTTGTTCTGGCTGGTCAGAATCAACGCGCCATGGATGCCGCTCGATTTTTGTTGGAAGAATATCCGACCCATCCGCTGCGGTTCGAGGCGCATTATCTCATCGCTGAAATCCGCGGCAAGCAGAGCAAAATAAAACTGGCCTTGCAGGAATTGGATCGCATTGTCGGTGAAAGAATCGAGGATGATCTCGCCGTCAAGGCACTTCTTTTAAGGGCGGACTTGTTGGACATAAGCGGTCGGCACAGTGAATCCGACAGCATTTTGCTGGCCATCGTCGGAAGCGGTTTGAAAAGTGATTCCGTTGGGGTAGCGGCCATTAAAGTTGCGAAATCGTTACAAAAAGAAGGGGATTATGACGGTTCGGACAAGGTCATTCAGGTTGCTCTGAAACTCGATTTGCAGGAGGAACAAAAATCGCAATTGCAGATGATCTATGGCGATAATTTTTATGCCGTGGGGAATTACGAAAAAGCAATGGAGAGTTATGCAAATATCGCTCGCAAAGAGCTTTCTCCGGCCATGATTACAAAGTTAGAGTTTCGGCTGGGATTTTTGAATGAGAAACTCGGGAAAAAGGAGACGGCGCTCAATCATTTTCAAAATGTGATTTCCACCCGCGACAGCACCGGTGAATTGAACAGAATGCAACATGATGCCTTGTTTGCAGCAGTGGATTTGTTGAACGCTTCGGCACGTTCGACGGACGCTCTTGTTTTGTTGCGGATGCATTTGCACGATCAAAAAAATCAGTTCAAAGACGAAATCCTTTTTCGGATCGGTAAAACGCATGAACTATTGAAAAATTATGATGCTGCCCGTCAAACCTTTGCCACCATCCTGACCATGTATCCCCAAAGCAAGTTGGTTGATGACGCACAGTTGGAAATGGCGCGTTGTGCAGACCTGGCAGGGAATTATTCTACTGCTCTCACAGCGTATCGGCAGTTTCTTCGGGATTACCCCGGTGCTGATGGTTACCAGGAAGCTTTACGTCGCCAGGATTTCATTAACAAGTTCTTCCCTGCGCGGCCGCAAAGCGTGGATGCAGCATTTAACGATATACTTTCCAAAAACATGTCCGGCCTTCCCCGGGCAGAGATTTTAATGCAATGGGCTGAGCAACAAATCAATACATTCCATGACTATGCCAATGCGCTGCTGTTCTTAAAACAAGCAATTGTTGCCGATGGAAAGGAAAGTCTGGACAAGGGGCATTTGCTTTACCTCATGAGTTATTGTCATTCCATGCTGGCGGAAAAGTTTGCCCTCGAACATGAGTCAACAAAAAGTACGGCGCATCTTGATACCGCAAAAATTACTATTTCACTCCTGGACGACAATTTTGCTGCGACGCAGTGGCCTGCCCTTGCTGCGTACCGTGCTCTGGATATTCAATTGACTTTGCTGGAATCACCCATCACCCGCATCGTGTTGATTGATTCGTTGATAAAAAAATATGCCTGGGAAGGTGCTCTGGATAGTTTGCACAAGAATTTGCAATTCCGCCTGGCAACAGAACTTTTGTCGGCCGATCGTGATTCTGTAAACTGGCAGTTGTTGGATCGCGCTTCCCGCCTGACGGATATCGTTCTGCAAAGCAAAGAGAAAAACAAAACTTATTCCGATGCGCTTTACTTGAAGGCCTTGGTTTCAAAAAGAATAGCAAAACCCGACACGGCGGCCATTCTGCTAACGGAATTCCTTAAAGAATTTCCAAATAGCCAAAAGGTCGTCGATGCAACTTTTCAACTCGCAGGCATTAAAGAAGAACTGGGTGACCTTGCTGCAGCAGCAAGATTGTATTCGCAGATTATTGATCGCTATTTTTATTCATCGTATGTCAGCCGCGCCGTTAATAATTTGGGTCGGGTCCTTTTACGCCAGGGGAAAATAGAGGAAGCCAAACGAGTCATTGAAAAGAATATCGGGCCGGGTTTTGATTCATCCGATGACATCTTTTTCCATACAAAAAAGAATGACAAAGCGCTCTGGCTTTGGACACAAGCCGTTGTGCGCGAGGGAAACATATCCGCATCGATGCAGGCTCTGAAAAATTATCTTCTTTATAGCCAGGGTGGCCACTACCGCGATTACGCCATGCTCGATCTTGGAGATTTGGCCGTTAAAATGCATAAAAATGAAATGGCGCTCGGCTATTTTAAAGAAGTGGCCAAAACCAGCCGGGATGACAGCTTGGCACAATTCGCTAAAATTAAGGTCGCAGATTTTTATTTTGATCAGGGACGTTTTAAAGACGCGCTAAACAGCTATTCGCTGCTGAAAAAGGATTTGACCGGCGAATTGCGCAAAAAGGCGATTTTGCGGGAGATTATTTGCAACTATAAATTGGGCGCTGCAACTCGTGCAGTTAACCTTACAAAAAAGTTTAAAAAAGAGTTTTCCGACGATGATGCCGAAGCAAAGATTTTGTATGAACAGGGAATGTATTTTATAGCGCAAAAGAATTTTAAATCCGCGAAAAAAGCATTCAAAACCATCGTAAATAAATACCACGAAACTCCTGAAGGAGGCCGGGGCGAGCTTGGCCTGGCGCGCCTTTATGTCATTCTTAACAAAACTGATGATGCACTCAAGACGTTGACTGCTATTCCTGGGAAATATTCTGATCCCGAAATTCAGGCAACCGCTTATCTGAATCTGGGAGATTTTTATTATGAAAATCGTCAGGTGGAGAATAGCATTTTTGCCTGTAAAAAAGTTCTCGATTTACAGCAATCGGGGCCATTACGCGCAAAGGCCTTGAATTTGCTCATCAATTCCTATGATGATTTCAGGCTTTGGGATCGTGCAATTGCACTGGAAAGAGAATACATTAAACTCTATCCCGATGCAAAAGACATCATGGCCAGAAAAATCAGAATCGGAGTGTTTCTTTTTGATCTGAAAGAGTACGACCGCACTATAGTTTATTTGCGCGAACTGAAACCTCTTGTCGATGCCGATTCCGAGCCGGAAGTGCAGTATTGGATTGCCAAAGCTTATGCCGATCGTGGAGACACGGAAAAAGCAATCATTGAATATCTTAAAATAAAATATCTAAGCAAGCGCACAAAGCTGCCCTGGGGCGCGACGGCATTATATGAAGCAGGACGCGCTTATAAAAAATTGGGAAATTTAACCAAAGCAAAGGAAATGTTTCAGCAAGTCGTGCGTGAGCGTGGTGCGAACGATCAAATCGGTCGTGTTGCAAATCAGCAAATTCAGGAAATCGATGAGAAACTCAAGAATTCCTGATTGATTTTTTATCGAAAATTGACAATGGTTGGTTCGGATTTGAAAATTTCTATTAGCGATATTCTCAGCGCAGCCCGCCCCCTGATCGACATGGCGTTGAAAGAAGATTTAGGTGACCGCGGCGACGTCACGACAAACGCGATCAGCGCGAAGAATTTGCCGGCCGCCGCTCAGATTATTGCCAAAATGGATGGTGTTATTGCAGGTTTGCCGGTCGTTATTGAAACTTTTAAAACACTTGATCCTAAAATAAGATTTGAACAAATTTATCAGGATGGGCAAAGCGTTCAAAAGGGAGATGTTTTATTGCGCCTGGAGGGCCCGGCCGCGCAAATTTTAATGGGCGAACGTACTGTCCTCAACTTTTTAGGGAGACTGTCGGGGATTGCAACTTTGACGCATCAGTTTGTCCAAGCGGTTCGCGGAACAAAATGTCGGATTCTCGACACGCGTAAAACAACGCCCGGCTGGCGCATTCTGGAAAAATATGCAGTCTCTTGCGGAGGCGGCAAAAACCACAGGATCGGTCTTTACGATATGTTTCTCATCAAAGAAAACCATATCGTAAGTGCAGGAGGGATTCCAGCGGCTGTGAATATGTGCCGGGAATATCTGAAAAGAAACAACTTTGACGCAGAAATCGAAGTTGAGACAAAGAATCCGACTGAAGTAAAAGAAGCACTCAGCCTGAATGTTAACCGAATCATGCTCGATAATATGTCTCCTGAAAAAATGCGCAAGTGTGTTTTACTTGTCGACGGCAGGATTCCATTGGAAGCATCCGGCAATGTTGGTTTACAAAATGTACATCAAATCGCGGAGACGGGCGTTGATTTTATCTCAATCGGCTCTTTGACCCATTCCGCCAAAAGTTTTGATGTTAGTTTATTGTTTCAGTGAAATGTGCCTGCCAGATGGGTTAGTCTCTCGCCAGGCTGGCAGGATGGTATTGCAGCTTCCAGGCTTTTTAGCGTACTGCCGGGCTTGATATTGTTGGAACATATCTTGCTATGTGCATTTACGAGAAACTCGTAAAAAGCCCCCAAATGTCATTGCGAGGCGAGCGAAGCGAAGCAATCTGGATGTCGGTTAAAGTGCAGTTTTTTAAAGATCGCTTCCCCGATAATTCGGGGTAAACTATCGCTCCACTCCTCGCGATGACATGTTTTACGAATTACTCATTATTATTTTACGAAAAATTATTCATTAATATAGAGGAAAAAATGCAGAATTCAAAAGCACCAAACCCGGAAGATTTACGCAGCGAAGTTTCCGAGTTTTTAAAAGAACGGTATGGAAATAATGTCATCATCCCCCCTCAGCCCGATGCTGTCGGTTCGGAACCGGTCGATGGGAAAAAAGAAGTACCCAAGCCTTCGACAATCAATTTTAATCTCAAGCCGACAGAATTGGAACGGTACCTGGAGAAATATGTTGTCGGTCAGTATGAAGCCATTGAAGTTCTGGCGACAAAGATTTGTACGCATTTTAATCGTATGAAACTTGAAACGTCGCCGAAAGGAATCGGCGAGTTGGTTGGAAATATCAAGAGCAATATTTTGATGATCGGGCCAACCGGCGTCGGTAAAACCTATCTGGTCAAACTTGTTGCAAAAAAGATCGGTGTACCTTTTGTCAAAGGAGATGCCACGAAATTCAGCGAAACAGGTTATGTCGGCGGTGATGTGGAAGACCTGGTGCGTAACCTTGTGCATGAAGCAAACGGTGACATGAAACTCGCGGAATATGGCATTATTTACCTGGATGAAGTGGATAAAATTGCTTCATCCGGAAGCGGTGTCGGACCGGATGTATCTCGCAGCGGTGTGCAAAGAAACCTTTTAAAACTCATGGAAGAATCGGAGGTTGATCTGAAAACGCCTCACGATCTGGCGGCACAAATGGAAGCGGCTATGGAGGCGCAGCGCACCGGTAAGGTAAAACGAAAAAAGATCAACACAAAGAATATTCTTTTTGTTATGAGCGGCGCATTTTCAGCTTTGCCGGACATCATTCGCCGTCGCTTAAATCAGCAACCCATCGGCTTTCAGAATATTGATCACGAAAACGGCGAATTAGTAGATGACAATGTGCATATTTTGCGACGAGTCCGTTCGGAAGATCTGATCACCTTCGGCTTTGAATCCGAGTTTGTCGGTCGTTTGCCGGTTGTTGTATCTCTGAATGATCTGGATATTGACGGCTTGTATCGAATTCTTCAGAATTCAAATAGCACAGTCATTCTTGGCAAGAAACGGGATTTTAGCGCTTATGGTATTAATGTTCAGTTTGAGGATCAAGCCCTCCGGAGAATTGCCGAGATGGCGCACGAAGAACATACCGGCGCACGTGGACTGGTTAGCGTTGTCGATCGGATTCTTTTAAAATACGAAAAATTGTTACCCGATACGGATATTAGCGAGTTGGTTGTAACCGAAGCAGTGATAGAGAATCCCGAAGCCGAGTTAGCCAAAATTCTGACCAATTATTATATTAAAAAATTTCAGAAACGCTTTTTGGCAACAAATGGGATTGTTATTACTTTTACCGATGAGGCTGTTGAGTGTTTGAATGCACAGGCTTTGAAAAACGAGAAGACGCTGGAAGATGTTTGTAACGATCTGCTGCGGGACTATGAATATGGTCTGCGCCTCCTCAACTGGGATGAATTTACAGTCGATCTGGAAATTGTAAATAATCCAAAAGAGCGTCTTGAAGAATTGATTAAAAAGGCTTATGAAAAGAAATAATGCAATCGATCTCTGTTTTGGGGGCTGATAAAGATTAAGCTGAAGAGCCGTTTCGTGATGAAAACGAGACGGCTTTTTTTAAGATAGTAAATGTACTATTTGAGGATGAATAAGATGGATGTTTTTGAAGCAATTCGGAAAAGGGTGAGTGTTCGCAAATATTCAGATAAAAAAGTGGCGAAAGAATTGCTGGAAAAACTTGTCGATGCCGGCAGAAGGGCTCCTTCCGGGCGAAATGTTCAACCGTGGGAGTTCATTGTTATTACGGATCAAAAAACAAGGGAGAAACTGGCATCGATTACAAGTTACGGGAGCTTTATTGCCGCGGCGCCTGTCTGTATCGCTGTTTATTGTCGGGATTCCAAGTATTATCTTGAGGACGGCAGCGCGGCAGTGCAAAACATTTTGTTAGCAGCAACCGGCCTGGGGTTGGGTACCTGCTGGGTTGCCGGAGACAAGAAGCCTTATGTCAATGAGATCAGCGAATTACTTTCCGTACCGCAAGATATAAGACTTGTTGCATTGATTGCAGTAGGATATTCTCAGGGTGCTGTGACCCCCAAGGCAAAACGACCACTCAAAGAAGTTTTGCACTGGGAAAAATTTTAGGGTAAGCGTGTGGTCTCGGGATTACCGAAAAATCTTGTCGAGAAACTTGCCAACATCCCGCGAAAGCCGGGCGTTTATCTTTATAAAGATAAAAAAGGTGAGATTATTTACGTTGGCAAAGCAAAAATATTGCGCAACCGCGTCCGCTCCTATTTTCAAAAAGGGCGGACTTGTGATCTCAAACAAAATCGTCTCGTCTCCCGAATTGCCGACCTGGAAACGATTATCACAGATTCTGAAATTGAAGCACTCATCCTTGAAGCCAACCTGATAAAGGAATATAAACCTCGCTACAATATTAACTTAAAGGATGATAAAAGTTTTCCTTACATCCGCGTAACCAACGAGCCTTTTCCGCGTATTTTCCCCACACGAAAACTTGTTCGTGATGGGTCAAGATATTTCGGCCCATACACCGATGTTTATGGAATGCGTGAACTTTTGAAAACCATAAAGAGAATTTTTCCTGTCCGTTCCTGCAATTTAAACCTGACTGCGGAATCCATTGAAAAAAAGAAATTCCAGGTCTGCCTTGATTATCATATTAAACGCTGTCATGGGCCGTGTGAGGGACTCGTTTCTCAAAAAGAATATAGTGATGTCATTAACTACGTCGTCAGTTTTATTCAGGGACACACAAAAAGGGTGGAGGAGGATATTAAGAAGCAAATCAAGAACCTGGCTTCCTCGATGTGTTTTGAAGAAGCGGCACGTCTTCGCGACCAGTTGCAATCCATAGAAATGTTTCAACAGCGACAAAAGATTGTCGATCCGTCATTTTCCGACCGGGATTTCATCGCCAATGCGAACGCAGATGAGGATTCCTGTTGTGTTGTTTTTAAAATACGGGATGGAAAAGTAATCGGCCGCCAGCATTTTTATATGAGCAGTGTCGACGAGGAGGGGGACGAATCCATTGTTACTGCTTTCATCAAGCAGTATTATCTGCGGGCGGATTACATTCCGCGGGAAGTTTATATTCCCGTCGATCTTGCAGAAAAGGAAACGATCGAGCAATGGCTGTCTCAAAAACAAAATGCGGCGGTAAAATTGATCCGTCCCCGGCGCGGTGAAAAAGCCAAATTGCTAAAGATGTCCCAAAAAAATGCAAAATTGCTTCTGGATGAACTGCAACTGCAAAAGATGAACTCCGAAGCTTATGTGAGCGGGGCGGTCAAAGCACTGCAAAGCGATCTTGGTTTGGAAAATCCACCGAAGCACATTGAAGGCTTTGACATTTCAAATATTCAGGGAACGAATCCGGTTGCTTCGATGGTGTTTTTTAAAAATGGAAAACCGAACAAGGCCGGGTATCGTCGCTTCAATATTCGCAGCAAATCCACACCGGACGATTTTGCTATGATGAATGAAGCCGTGTTGAGGCGTTACAAAAGAGTAATCGAAGAAAAGAAGCCGCTGCCGGATTTGATATTGATCGACGGTGGCAAAGGACAACTTTCGGCTGCAATGGATGCTTTGCAAAAGTTGCATCTCGATCAGCAGCCCATCATCGCCCTTGCCAAACGTCTTGACGAAGTTTTCATCCCGGGCCATGGCGAACCACAAAACATTCGCCGTGATTCTCCCGGGTTACGGCTTTTGCAACGTGTGCGCGACGAGTCGCATCGCTTTGCCGTGACCTCGCACAGAAAGCTACGTAAAAAACGGACTTTAAAATCAGTCCTCGAAACAATTCCCGGCGTTGGCAAAAAACGTCGCGATGCATTGTTGAAAAAAATTGGTTCTATAAAGAAAATTAAATCTGCGTCGGTTGAGGAGCTTGCAGAAGGAGAGGGGATTAATAAGAAATTAGCGAAAGAAATATGGCGGTTTTTTCATCCGGCAGGAAAGCTCTGAAAAAAGTTTGATTTATTATTTGAATATGGGAAGATATGAATCGAATGAAAACTGATGCTGCCGTGAGTGCCATAGGGGTACCGCGCCGTGTTCGTGGTGATTTGCGGGTGACGGGACTGGTAGAAGACGGCGCCATGGTGGAAAAAGGTGATTTTTTAATTCAATTTGATACAAGCCAGGAATTGACCCTGGACAGAATTTGAAAATGATACGACTTTAATGGAGCAGGGATTTGTCTTATGAGCGAACGAGAAGAAAAATACTATTTCAAACTCCGAAAAAAGATGAAAAAATGGCTGCAAGGTTCGGAAGGTTCCGCTAACAAGTGGTCAAAATATCTGCTGTGGGCACCGGATTTATTTTACCTCATGTGGAAACTTTCCACAGACCCGGAAGTGCCGAAAAAAGAGAAACTCAAACTGCTTGGTGCCATTGCTTATTTTATCTCGCCCATCGACCTGATTCCCGAAGCCTTTCTTGGGCCCGCTGCTTATGCCGATGATATTGCGCTTACTGCCTATGTCCTAAACAGTCTGATAAACAATACGAATCCTGAAGTGGTTAGGAAACACTGGGTTGGCGACGAGGACGTGCTGGAAGTGATTCAAAAAATACTCAAGGTCGCAGATCAAATGGTTGGCAAAGGGCTGTGGCAAAAACTAAAGGGAAAAGTCATTTAGGTAACGGAATCTTGTGGAAAGGAATCGTTATTTATGAATCTTGCCGGATTAATGCAATTTATGTATATTAAAATTGGACACAGATAAACACTGATCGAGTTTATTGTAAAAAATGTAATAAATGCTTGTCATTGCGAGGAGTAAGGAACGAACGACGAAGCAATCTCATAACATCTTGTTAACCATGAGATTGCTTCGCTTCACTTCGTTTCGCTCGCAATGACATGACCCCAAAAGTCATGTTACAAACCAACTAACCCTTAACAAGTATGTTTGCGTGTATCTGCGAAAATCAGCGTCCAAAAATAATGAGGTTGAATTATTACCATTTTGATTCGCAATGCCTGCTACATTCCCTTGGAACGACGTGAGAGAATGATAAAATCTTTCTATTCTTTTTCTGAAATTTCAACCTTAAAAATCATATCCATCTGCCGAATCGAATCAACAACATCTTGGCCCTTTGTCACTTTGCCGAAAACCGTATGTACGCCGTTGAGATGAGGCTGGGGTAAATGAGTAATGAAAAACTGACTGCCGTTTGTATCCGGCCCCGCATTGGCCATGGAGATGGCTTTGGCTTCATGAATGAGGGAGTTATCTTTTAATTCATCTTCAAAAGTGTAACCAGGCCCACCTCTTCCCGTGCCGGTAGGATCACCGCCCTGTATCATAAAATTATCGATCACCCGATGAAAAATTAAATTATCGTAAAATCCTTCTCCGGCGAGAAAAACAAAATTATTTACTGTGTGTGATGCGTGCTTTGGGTATAGTTCAAGCTCTATCGTTCCTTTTTCCGTCTCCATTGTGGCAAGATAAATCTTTGTCGGATCGATCTGCATTTTCGGGGGCGAATCCCATTGTTTGCTTTCCATTTTAAATCCTTTCGGGTATTTTTTATTATCCTAATTCGTTAGTTCAAAACTATGGACTTTAGTCCAGGACTTTCAGTTGCAACTCAAATGTCGTATATTCTCCTTAAAATAGTTGAGGAGAAAAATGACTAAACGACTAGGCACTGCAAGTGCATAATCGTTTCGTCATTAAAATTTGAAATAATAACGCTTCAAGTTTGAAAATATTCCCCCAATATACTTGTTAACCCAAGTTTACCATTTTGCTGTCAAAATCGGCAAAAAAGCGTTATTTCCAGCAATTCTTCCGAGCGAAGTTATTGTAAATACGAATAGGTTGTCTTTAAATTGTCAACGTAGTGCCCCATAACATATATTAATCCTTGACATTCATGTTGGGATTCTTTATATTTCCGCATGTTTATCCGGGAAATCAAAAAGAAAAATCCGGGCTATGAAAAAGAATTCATAACTCATCGACTCGTCGAATCCTACAGAA
>JAACEJ010000433.1 GCA_011682565.1 Actinomycetota bacterium
AAAATTGATACATTATTGTTTTACCACCCGGAATTGAAACACAATATTATAATAAAAATAAGATTCAAATTCCAGTAAAAGATAAAACTTGAAAGTTTCCTCTAAAAGCCTTAAAATAAAAACAGGATGTTCTCTAATACTCCATATTTGTTTTGTCATATAAAGAAAGCGACACTGCAAGAATTGAGTTCCTAATTAGGATTGATGTGTGAACCTGAAGTAATTTAAAGATCAATGCTGGTTAAAACGGAGATTATAGAATTATGCAAGTTTTGATGATTTCCTCAAAAAGGATATGAACTATGAAAATAGAATCTATACGAATAGTAAATTTTAAAATGCTTAAAAATGCAGTTATGGTTGACATACCAAAATTGTGCGTAATTGTGGGTGCAAACGGAAGCGGAAAAACGACATTTTTTGATGTATTCGGTTTTCTAAAGGACTGTCTGACCTTTAACGTGCGTCATGCAATTCAAAAACGTGGCGGATATGATGAACTCGTCAGCCGCGGGAGTGAGAATCAGGAGTTGCAGATTGAGCTGCAATTTCGGATGTCGATTGCCCATGTTGAACGTTTAGTTACATATTATTTGGAAATAGCACAAGAAAACAAACGACCCTATGTTAAAAGGGAAATCTTGCGTTATAAGCGTGGACCGTATGGCTCCCCGTTTCACTTTCTGGATTTTAAGCATGGGGAGGGTTATGCCATCACGAACGAGGAAGATTTCAATAAACCTGATGAACAACTGGAAAGGGAACAACAAACGCTGGATTCGTATGACATCCTTGCAATTAAGGGACTTGGTCAATTTCAAAAATTCAAGGCAGCCAATGTGTTCCGTCAGTTGATCGAAAACTGGCATGTTTCGGATTTTCATATTAATCTAGCCCGAGGAAGCAAAGACGCCACTGGATATGATGAACACCTTTCAATTACCGGTGATAATTTACAATTGGTTGCCCGCAATTTGTTCGAGAATCATCCAGAAGTGTTTAACCACATTATTAAAATCATGAAACATCGAGTACCGGGAATCACCTCCATTAAGCCAATCACCACACAGGATGGTCGGTTGCTCCTGGGCTTTCAAGATGGCGCTTTTAAAGACCCATTTATTGATCGATACGTTTCGGACGGTACGATAAAAATGTTTGCCTATCTTGTTTTGCTATATGATCCTCATCCCCATCCATTATTATGCATTGAAGAGCCGGAAAATCAATTATATCCAAAGCTGTTGGAGGAGCTTGCTGAGGAATTCAGAATGTATGCAAATAAAGGGGGACAAGTGTTTGTTTCAACCCATTCGCCGGATTTTCTTAATGCCATAAAAATTAATGAAGTATTTTGGTTTGTAAAGAAAGAAGGCTACACTAACATTTTGCGAGCCAGGGATAACGAGCAGATTCGAGCTTATATGGAAGATGGTGATAAAATGGGTTATTTGTGGAAACAAGGATTTTTTGAGGGAGTGGATCCCCAATGAAACATCTTGTCTTGCTATTGGAAGAGATTTCTGCCAGAGAAATGCTGAAAGGTGTTTTGCCAAATTTGCTTCCGGATTGGGAATACAGATGCATCGTTTTCGAGGGAAAACAAGATTTGGAAAAAAATATCGTCAAAAAGATACGCAGCTATCGCGTTCCGAACAGCTTTTTTGTTATTCTTCGGGATCAAGATTCTGGAGATTGTCATATAATAAAAAACAGGCTCCTTTCTCTTTGCGAATATGCCGGAAAAACCGGACGTGTTTGTCCGAATAGCTTGTCATGAGTTGGAAAGCTGGTATCTTGCGGATTTAGAAGCGGTCGAGCAAGGACTGGGAATCAGGGGATTAAAACGACATCAAAATAAAAAAAAATATCGGAATCCTGACAGACTGAGTTCTCCTTCCACTGAACTGGAAAAGCTAACAAAGGGTGTATATCAGAAAGTTTCCGGTTCTCGTGCGATAGGACCTTACCTCCATTTGGCTAACGAACGTTCAAATAGCTTTCGTGTTTTTATTAGCGGTTTGCAAAGAATAGCAGGAAATGAGGAAGCATGAACTTAAATTGCGATATTGTTTTTTAAAGTTGCGCTGTCTGTCGTGTTTAATAATTTTTACATTCCAAGTGTATTCAAACTGAATTAACAATACACAGGAGGAAAATATGTTTGAAAAACTCGACATTATCATTCTTCATGTTTCGGACATTAAAGAATCGGATCATTTTTACAAAGATGTTCTTGGCCTGGAGCAGATTGAGAATAAGCTGGAATGGAAATCCTTCAAACTCGGAGAAACGATCCTGGCGATTCGCCCCTGGCTGCCGGAGACGGTAGATGAGAGAAAAATGAAATATGGAATCGCCCTGGGATTCAACGTCGATGACGTGGACAAAAGGATGAAGGAACTCACGGCCAAAGATGTTGGCGTGCTGATTGAACCCCGCGATGAAAGTTTCGGTCGATATGCCGAGATCGTCGACCCGGACGGTTATATCCTGATGTTGATTTCTGAATCCAAAAGATAAGGCACAAAACTCTTTGCAATTAAAACTCGATCGCGACCTGACAAGCGGCAGCATATCAAAAAATCTCTGGTATCTCGCTAGCCCCATGATGGCAACAAACGCCCTGCAAACACTGTTTAACATTGTGGACATGATATTTGTCGGGCGTCTCGGACCGTCACCCATTGCGGCGGTTTCCGTTGTTGGCGTTTTTATGATGATTCCTTTTTCCCTCATTCTGGGGCTAAGCATTGCAACCGGCGCCATGGTTTCCCGTTATTACGGCGCCGGGGATTATGAAAACGCCAGTCATGTCGCCAATCAAACGATTATATCAGCAATCATTGGCGGTGTTTTCATAACAATTCTCGGTGTCCTGTCGGCGCCTTATTTACTTGACCTTTTCGGTGTAGAGGCCAGTGTACATCAACTCGGAACAGTGTACATTCGCATCATTTTCTTTGCTTCAATTCCGCTGGCATTGCAGTTTTTAACAGCGGCCATTTTTCAGGCGGTAGGAGATGCAACGACTGCAATGTGGATCAACATTGTTTCCGTCATACTCAATGTTATTTTGGATCCGCTGCTTATTTTCGGCATTGGGTTCTTTCCGCGTTGGGAAGTCGCCGGAGCAGCATGGGCTACGAGTTTTGCCCGGCTTATCGGCATGGCTGTCGCATTATATCTCCTTTTTCACAAACAAACGCACCTTAAATTAAAGTGGGAAGGGTTACGGCCGGATGGGACCGTTATTCGCCGCCTGCTGAAAATCGGAATCCCCAGTTCTCTGCAAATGACGCTGCGCAGCGCTTCGGGAATCATTATGATGGGTATTGTTGCTCATTTCGGCACTTTTGCTTTGGCTGCTTATGGTGTCGGCATTCGTATCGACATGCTGGTTATGATGCCCGGCTTTGGTCTTGCTGCTGCGACGGCTACATTGGTAGGGCAGAACCTCGGCGCCCACAAACCCGATCGGGCGGTTAGAAGCAGTTGGCTGGCCGCAGTCTATTTTTTTACCATCATGACTGTTGCGGGTGTTTTGTTTTATATCTTTGCGCCGCACATCTTTGCGCTATTTAATAAAACCCCGGGCGTCATTCAAAACGGTACGATCTATGAGAGAACTATTGTTTTTTCTTACCCTTTTCTTGCGGTTGCCATCATTTTAAACCGTGCGCTTAGCGGTGCAGGTGAAACAGTTATTACTATGATTATTACAGGTGCATCGCTGTTCGGAATTGCTGTTCCCCTTGCTTTTGCCATTCCGTATTTTTTTGACGTTGGTGTGCGCGGTGTTTGGATTTCCATTGTCATATCGACTTTTGCCCAGGCCATCATTGTAACAATAATTTTCCTGAGAGGAAAGTGGAAGACGAAAACGATATAGCTGCTTGATCGTTTTTGTAAATCATTTGAGAGTGATTCGTAAACCGAAAAATATGCCATCACGGGGAGCGAAGCGATAGAGCGATCTCGATAAATAGTATTTTATCCGACATTCGGGTTGCTTCGCTCGCAATAACATTTTGAAATCTTTTATGAGCAGTTCAATAATTGCAGGCTGATTTGTTATCAACTTTCAAAGGAGAGTATTATGAGCAAACGTGTCAATCGCCGCGATTTTATCAAAACGTCTGCCCTGGTGGGTGGGCTTGCAACCCTGCCGATTCAATTTTCCGGTTGCAGTACCGGGAAACCCATGGATTTTTTGTATACGCCGCCGGACTATGACATTTACCCAAAATTCAAACCAGCGAAAAAACTCGTTCGCTACAATATCTCCCGTTTAAAGGAGTCTTTTCCCAAGGCCGATGCAAAATCCCTCTGGATGTTACATCCGGTTTTAACTGTTTTTCAGGGACTTGTCAATCGCGTAGAACCGAGGATGTGGCTGGACCTTGGGTCCCGTGGCGAGGATTGGCTGGGTATTTACCAAAAGGATGGATATGACCTTTCAGTGGAGGAGGAGACCGATTTTTCATCGCTGATCAAACGTTTTGCCGGTGAATTAGACGGTTATATCATTTTTGATCCGGAAATGCTGCACAGCCTGAATGTTGCCCAGACATGGGGCAGTCTGGAAAACTGGATGGTAATCACCCCGGATATGGAACCCCTTGTTAAAGAAACCGGGCTGGTATTGAAGGAGGATTTACGCGGTCGCTGGCCGGGTCGTGTTCCGGCCTACGAGTGGGCGTTCGAGAATCTTTTTCCCCGCTGCTCCAAACATGTCATTGCCAACTATTGTGTCGATTATCCTTACAGCGGCGCTTACGTCGATCGTGATTTTACAACTGCGATCAAGGCGTTCATCATGGATTTGTCGGCAGCCGTTCGTCAGCGCAAGGAATACCGGCTTATGGATAAAATTTACGCGCAAATGAAAACGCCGGGCGGTGTGTGGGGATGGCACGACACTCGCGACCATGAACACTGGGCGGTGGAGCGCTCCTCGCGCAAAGGATTGTACACGATATGCTCGGGAATGCCGAACTTGTCGGTGCATGGTGGAATAAAACCAAAAGATACGAAAATTCCCAAACAGAAAAAAAGTCCGCGCAAAGACCTGACGGCGAAAAAGAATAAAATTTATATCGCTTTTCTTATGACAGACGGCGATTCGATGTGGGTTATGAATAGCTTGCAGCGGGGAAATTGGAAGCCTGAGAAAAAACACGAGTTTCCGATTTCGTGGGGTTTTCAGCCGCTTATGGCCGACATTGCCCCGGCGGCTTACACACACTATATCAATACGCAACAGTCCAACGACTATATGTTTTGCGGGCCTGCCGGCGCCGGATACACTTATACATTTTTGCATCCCGAACCGCGCAAATTTTTACGCTACAGCAAGTTTTACATGCAACGAACCGGCCTTAATATTCCCTATATCACCAACTGGAACGATTATACCAACTGGCAGGAAGTGGATGTGCCCTGGTTCAACCCTATTCTTTTTAAAGAACTGGACAATTGCATCGGTTATGTCCGCGGAATGGGCGAATCGGCGTTTGAACCGAACTATAATTTTAAGGACAAACCTTATATTATTTGTGGTGAAGGATTACACATGCCGGACAAGGACGATGTTGCAACGATGCGAAATTTTATCGAGGCCAATCCCAACCGGCCGTTGTTCATTCCGGTGTTGATCAACATTTCCATTCCCATGGAAAGGATTCGTAAGGTTACGACAGCTTTGCAAGAGTACGATGTTGAATACGTTCGTCTTGACGATTTCATGTACCTCATTAAAAGTGCCTACAAACAGGGACTCATCACCGAGGACCTTTATCCGAACCGTAAAGGTAATGAAAAAATTC
>JAACEJ010000434.1 GCA_011682565.1 Actinomycetota bacterium
ATGTAACGACGCCGGGGATCGCGAGATTCCGAAGCAGCTTCTTTGCGTCCGTCTTACCCCAGGCAAGCAGTGAGCAAACGCCAATGAGGAAAAAAATAGCAATTCCAATGGGCGTTGCCATGCGATTAAAGAACGCTGTACCAACGGTCATTTTATTATCATATATTGCTTCGCTGATCGTCGGCATTATGGTGCCCAAAAAGACGCCGAGAGTAATGGCGATAAACAATACATTGTTCAACATAAAACTGGATTCCCTCGAACTCCAGGAGCCCATTCTTTTTTGATTCCGCAGCAGTGGGGCACGTTTGTAAATCAGTAAAGCTGAGCTAATCAGAATTAAAGCCAGAAAGCCCAAAAACAGCGGCCCAAGTTGGGACACACCGAAAGCATGTACCGATGAAATGAGCCCGCTTCGGGTCACAAAGGTGCCGAAAATCGTCAAAGCGAAGGTGATGGCAACCAGGGAAATGTTCCAGATTTTAAGCATGCCCTTACGTTCCTGCACAATGATCGAGTGCAGAAATGCCGTTCCGGTCAGCCAGGGCAAGAGGGACGAGTTTTCCACGGGGTCCCATGCCCAATAGCCGCCCCAACCCAATTCAACGTACGCCCATTGCATGCCCAGAATGTTGCCGATGGTGAGAAAGAGCCAGGCGAAGAGTGTCCAGCGCCGGATACTTTTGATCCACTGCTCATCGAGTTTCTTTGACAAAAGGGCTGAAAATGCAAAGGCGAACGGCACGGTAAATCCGACGAATCCCAAGTACAAAGACGGCGGGTGAAAAATCATTTCCGGGTTTTGCAGCAGGGGATTCAATCCCGTTCCGTCAGCCGGAATGAAAGGTGTTTTCGCAAAAGGATTAGTTTTAAATGCTAAAAGATAGAGGAAGAAAAAAAGGGTAACGGTCATAACTGCCATGGTGTATGGAAGCAATTCCGAATTTTTGTTTTTATTTTGGGAAATAATGATGACGGAAAAAAGTGATAACAACCACGCCCAGAGAAGCATGGATCCCGCTTGCCCGGCCCAGAATGCCGCACCGGTGTAAAACCAGGATAAGGAGCGGTTGGAATAATGCGCGACATATTCCACCTGGAAATTACGAGTGTATAGTGCATACAGGAGGGCAATGGAAGAAAAAGTGATCAGAGCAAAACCTGCCCAAACAGCCCTGCTTGCACTGGCTATATACTTTGACTGTGGATTTTTCCCAAAAGCGAAAAAAAGAAACGACGAGTATGCCGCAAATACCAGCGCAATATTTAAAGCAAGATAGCCCAAGTTAGTCACAAGAAAGTCCTGATGTTTTACCGTTACTATTAGGATGGACGCAGAATTTAATCATAAAGCAGAAAACTTGCAATAAAAAATGTGCAAACATATTAAATCGGCGGTTCACTGTGGCATTCGTAGCACCCCGTATCTTGCCATTCACCTCCGATATCAACGGGGTGTTTAAATGGGAGTGAATTTTGTGAACTAGCATACTGCATGTCATTTGCAGGGCCCTGGGCAACGATGGAGTGACATGCGTCGCACTTGTTGGTGATAATCTTCCCGGATTGGCTGACGTGTTTTCCGTCATGACAGCGAAAACATCCCCGACTGGTCATGTGACCGATATGGTCTGGATAGTCCGTCCATTGAACCTTCATTTCGGGAAAAATGTTTTTAGAAAAGGCCGCCTGGATGCCAAGTATTGTTTGTTGCAGTGAATCTGCATTTTCCTTTGCTAAATCAGGATAGTTTTTTGAATAAAAGTTCTGCACATAATCTGCAATTCCCTTTCCGGCTTCCTCAGTGGTTTCATACTCCTTCATGCATGCTTCCACAGCAACTTGTTTTATTAAAGGAAAAACCGTAGAAACGCTCCCGGAGGCCATAGCAATATTGATGAATTGGGAAGGATCCCGGTAAATGTGGCTTGGCCGGTTATGACAATCGATGCAATCCATAATACGATGTTGTACATTTTTATGAATGCTTTCTGCCAGAGGTTCTTCTTTGTTTTCAAAAACAACAGAATCTCCGCTGGAAATTTTTATCATAGTAACTTGGGGAATCTGCATACGTTTTTCATCGGTGGTAATGTATTCGATTTGAATGTCGGGGTTGATATGCCAGTGTATCCCGGATTTTTGTCCCAGGGCCGGGTTGCCGCCACCGGTATTCATGAGTATGTCAATGACCCACCGTGTATTATCCTTGTTCGGCAAATAGTGAATTTCTTGCCTTTGCTGTTTGCCGTACGTTTTCTGCGGCCAATGGCATTCTTCACATGTTTCTCTTGCAGGACGAAGATTCTTGACCGGCGTTGGAATGGGACGCGGATACGTTTTTGCAATAGTTGCATAGACCTGATGCAAACCGCTCAATTTTGATTTTACATACCAGTTGGCACCTGCTCCAACATGACACTCTGCGCAGGAAACCCGGGCATGCGGGGAGTTTTGGTATGCCGTATATTCAGGAATCATTATGTCATGACATGTCGTCCCGCAAAACTGCACCGATTCGGTAAAATGGTATCCCTGGTAACTTCCCATAGCGGATAGAAATAAAAACAAGATGGTGCCTGCTGAAAAAATCAAAGCGGCATTACGATGTTGGGGAATATTTAAATCAAGAATCGGGAACTCTTTTGTGAAGGCCAGGCCTGCTTTTTTATCAGTCCTGTATTTAATAATCATACCCACAGGGATAAGAACCAGACCACCAATGATGAAAACAGGGATAACAAGGAAAATAACAATTCCTTCATAAGCTGTCCCGCCGTGCGTAAAAGATGAAAGCGCATAAAGAAAGATGAACATAAAAGTGGCAATTATTGCAATCGCGGCCCCGGCGTAGGACACAATGTTGTAAAACGAATGTGGTAAACGTATTTTCATTGTTGTTGCTCTGATTTTAAGTAAAAGATTGCAGGGAAGAATAACGATATATTTAAGTAAAACTTTGCTAAAAAGCAAACATATTTTTCATCCCATGCATCTTTCCGGAATTTATTTTTTGAAAAACACGTTAAAATAATCCTTCCTTTTGTTCTCTCTTTTTAGTTTCCGTAAAAAACGGACACGACGCAGGATGCAAAAGACAGGAACCTGAAAATGCGCAGATGTGATGGCACACATTTTGTGCAAGATTTAATATGAAAAATGATTACATGTTACGTTCAGAGCCGGCTTTTGATATTCAGGGCTTCCTTTGTATTTGGCATCAGATTGCAACTACCTCAACTCTTTGATTTTTCATTGATTGACGGTTCGATTAAAAGAGAATTGAAAACTTGGTTCATTTTTTTGAATTGAATTTTTACCGCCATCCATTTTGCATTGACGCATTAAGGTGGTCGTGTGGGGCAATAATGTCCCAGCAGAGTATTGTTTGAAAATAAATGTTTTGAGGATATCGATGTCGATTATGCACAAAAATGAATTCGGGAATATCTCCTCAAAATGGTTTCTTGTCGCATTGCTTGTTTTGGCCGCTGCTCTCAGGATATACCATCTTGCTTTTAAAAGCATTTCCATCGACGAATCCATCGGATTTTTCTATGCACTTGATACACTCCCGCATGTTATTGCGTTTACCATAAATGATGTTCATCCGCCTCTCTTTTACATTCTCCATCATTTCTGGATTGCTTGGTTCGGTACGGGTGAAGCCGCAATACGAAGTATCTCTGTTTTTTGGGGTGTATTATCAATTTGGGGAATCTATAAATTAGGCTCGCTTCTTTTTAACCGCACCGTTGGTCTGTTGGCAGCCTTTCTCCTTACTATTTCTCCCTGGCATATCTGGCTGTCCCAGAACGCCCGTTCAAATGCCATGCTCATGTTTCTGGCCATTGCAAATATTTATGCTTTTTACAGCATCATTACAACGACGCAAAAAAAGTGGTACTATCTTTATGGAATAATCACGTTAACCGCAATTTACACGCACTATTTTGCTTTCATGCTCTGGATTGCGGAGGGGCTTTACGTTTTGATCAGCCGTTTTATGCGCGAAAGGATTTCGTTCCTTTTCTGGCAAATCAACCTGGGCATTTTAATCGGATACGGCTTGTGGCTGCCCTTTATGATCAGTCAGTTTATTACCAAAACAAGGCC
>JAACEJ010000435.1 GCA_011682565.1 Actinomycetota bacterium
GGCATAAACAAGGCTGTCTCCCACATCAAAATATAAATAACGCCCCGGATACGGACTGGAATTTTGCACCAGGTTGTAAACGCACAACTTTCCACCGACCATTTTGCTGTCGGTCCAGCCATCATCATTTCGATTGAATCTCTGCCGAATGCCGTCTTCATTCGGAGAGCCTCCCAGGTTAATGGATGCGACAAAAGCAGGGGGTGTACCGTTATAGACGGGAAAAGAAACGCTTGTTACCGTATCTCCTTGGGTATTTGTAATGGAAAAGCGTACATGGTTTGGCGTTGATAAAGGCATTGCGTTCTGAGAAAAAGGAACATTCCTGGCGGTGAGAACCTGAGCATGCTTTGTCCCGGCTTGGCCGGAACAGTTGACAGGCCACTCATGCCAGGTGAGGCCTCCATTGTCAGTATAAGTGCATGACGCGGTGGCGGGATCAATGCCGAGCGTTTTATCCTGCACCATAGCCACGCATGTCGGATGCTGTGTTCGCACCCATGACTGCGGTCGAAAAGAAAAGAACTTGACGGACTGTTTTAACTTTGCAGTAAAATTTGACGTTATATCAATAAATGTACGCCCATACTCGCGCGAATTGCAAATATCCGTACCTTCATGGAATTCGTTCCAGGTTTCGACCACCACAAAATGGCGAGCGGAAGCCAGCACCTTGGCCCAATTAAGGCGATAAAACTCACCATTTTCCCGGTCGCGAATAGGTGTAGTACGACCGGGTACGGCAGAATCATTATAGCCCGGGCCAACAGCAGCAACGCCCTGAATCTGCGCGCCGTTTAATGCCGCTCCCCAGGCATAATCATTTTGGGTGTTCAGATTCCAGGACACTTCACGAACAATATAAGGGGTCAGCTCGTTGAAGGAAGAACTAAAGTGTTCATCGACGTAGCGGATGAGGGATTGATCGTAATTTTTAGCAAATCCGGCTGCATAAAGCCATACCACGGGTTGATTATCAATCCGAGCCCAAAGCGAAGGAGGAATGAGCGAATAAAAATCTCGAACGTGTTTGAAGAAAAAGGCCTTGCCAAATGCGGTCGTCAGATCAGTCGGCCCGTCGGCCTCTTTTAGAACATATTCGCCATGGCTTAATGTTGTGGTATCAAAAAACATTCCGATCCTGGGCGGTTTTTTACCTTCGGCAATGAGCTCCTGCTCGGCTTTGACAAGATTGCCAAGCCCTTCGACCGACCAGCTTTTCATCGTACGCGCAGCGCCCCAATAAACCGGGAGGACGACATCAATGCCGGCTTCCATCATATCCAGCAATTCTCGTTTATGCCAGGCAACTGATTTGAAGCTAAAATCTTCCATTGAAAAAGGATGATCCTGCATAGCATCATCGGTATGCCGGGGATCGTCCCAGATGTGAGCGCCGGAGTAAATGTCGTACCAGTAAAAGTAATAGGTAAACACAAGATCATCGTCGGATGAAAACGATTCGCCCGTAAAATCAGTCTGTCTGGGTGCAATAAAATCGCCGGGTGCCCGCCAGACAAAGACACTCTTTACTGCGAGGAGACCAAGAGATGTATCTGCAACAGCCAGACGAAAATCTGCCCCGCCGTTTTGCCGATTGGTAAATCCAACTGCCGGGAGTACAAACGAACGCTTTTTCCACGTGTTCGAGTTGGTTATGGATTGGAAACCGGCTACGTTGTATGCATTCTGACCGTCATCATATTGCAGCGAAAAAGAGCCTGTACCTGTGTCCCAATATTCGATTGTGACAAAGACATCGGAGGCGTTATTATAAATGTAATTATCATCAACAGAAAAATAAAGAAATGCTGACGGTGCTGTATTATTGGGCTTCATGCGGATGCACTCTCGGCCGCCTGCTTGCCATGATGTCCAGGCACCGTCGCCCCACTCAATTATGGAAATGCCATTTTCTGTGATTTGATTCCCAAGCGTGACAGAACGCCAGGGCAGGCTTTCCATCTGGGCTTGCAACAGGACTGGAAACAACAATGCACAAAGCATTGCTGCACTTATTTTTCGAAAGGCCATCATCATTCTCGCAAAAATTATTCTGTTTTTTTGAACTATTTGCTCGGCTGCGCCAAACGGAAACAGATAAACAATACAAAAAACAGAACAACTACGCAATAGATTTGTTATGGTAAAAAATGAAATATGCCCTTGCGTTAGCCCTACACATTGTTAGCAACGCATGAAGGCGTTGCACTCCTATGATTCCCATTAAATATTGAGCGGATACTTGATTTTTTTGTCGAACGGAAGACTGGTTAGTAGAAGTTACAATGGGAGGAATTCTACCCTGTTTTCGATATCTTTAGGCTCTCCCGCTTTTGCAATAATTTCTAAATCTCGAATACAACTGCCTATTGAAACTCGTAACTGGTGAGCATAAATGACGCCGCTGAAAAGAACACCACTCCTCTGCCGTTTCGTTGCTTCCTGCAGCAGGTCATAGTCTCTGGTGAATAACGCACGGCCTAATTCTGTTGCTCTGTCCAGGAGTTTTGAATCATCGAATTCACTTGTGCCGTCTTCATGTGAAGTAACGAGATCGGCACCACGTGACTTTAGTCCATCCACAATTGCGCGAGGCACGTTATGATCCATGTAAAGTTGGATTGCCATTTAAATCAGTTTCTTAGCCTTCAGACGTTTAATGAGGGGTGAAGGTCTCACCGATTCTCTCAATTGGTCGATTCGTTCCAATTGAATTTCTATTTCCTTATCGAGTTCTTCCTGGTGATCAGCGTAATATGCCAAGGTTGAATATACTTGACCAAGGGTAAGTTGAGGATGCTGATATTGGAGTTCTTCAGGACTCCAACCGTAAGCTATTTTGTCAAGTATGAGTTCCATCACTTTGAATTTCGTGCCCTCGATGATCGCCTGTTTTTTTTTGTTAAGGATAATATGCTGGTAACTTGTTTCGGCAATAGGCATCGGTATACCCTAATTATGTAAAAAAGTTCTCTTAATTTCTTGACTGCTGTTATTAATATACAAATAAAATTATATCCATTCAACATGAAATATTTTTTGCCCCAAAAGTATGTCGAAAGCCTGGCGAAATTGGCAAAAAATCCTATCCTAAACTTTTTGACGATTGTACATGTTCCTTTCGGGAGATAGCAGCTAAACTCAGATAGCCGACACCCGGAGCCTCTGCCGAGGCATCCGGGGGTCGGGAAAGCGATGACACCGGCTGCCCGGTAGGGCTTTGGGTGTCTAAGCCGGAGACTATTTTAAAAGACTCATTTTAATTGTATAACTATTTCCATCCGCATCCAGGTGGGCAAAGTAGACGCCTGACGTAAGACCGTTCGCATCGAACGAAATCTCGTGCGATCCAGCCGACAACTTGCCATTCACCAGCGTTGCTACGATTTGTCCCTGCAGGTTATAAACGCTCAGCACAACGCGTCCTTCCTGTGGAATCTCAAAACTGATTTTTGTCGTCGGATTAAAGGGATTGGGATAATTCTAATCCAGGCGATAACTCACAGGCAGAGCATCCGTAACATTATCCTCCCCGATAGAAGTCGGGCCGCTCAATTCCTGCGTTGCTTCGGCGGCAAAAACAGGCGCCAATTTTTCCGGTTGTTCAGGAATAAAGGGAATCCCGTCGCCGTCGGAATCATTGCCGGTTTCTCCAGTGGCTCCGCCTTCCGCCAATTGCATGGTATTGGCAACCGTATTCCAGAAGTCAATATAAATCGATGTGGCTTCTGCATGGTGGCCAATCAATCGTGCAGAACGAAGCGCTTCGGACAGGACGGCAACTATTTTTGGGGTATAAGTAGCCATGCCAACGCCAATGGTGTAACTGTTATAGTAACCGCCATTGAAATCTTTTAATTTATTCATGATGAAACCGGTTTGAGCGTTCAATGCATTCTGCGCCATTGTTTCCAAAGGCAAAAACTCTTTAACAAACAATTTGAGAACGACCAGAACATAGCCTGTATTGAAAGCGGAAATCTCGTTACCCTGAACAACAGTACCGTTGGGTAGCTCGGCCGTATCGACAAAGGAATAACTTCCCGGCTGCGGAGGCAGAGGTATGTATAGGAAATATCGTAATTTTATGATGATCCCTTT
>JAACEJ010000436.1 GCA_011682565.1 Actinomycetota bacterium
TTCTTACTTTAAGAAAAACAATGGAGCGTCCTATGAAATCGATTATTTTTATTCTTGTCTTTCTGGTAACGGCCTCTATGGTTATTGCTACCGAGGTTCCCTTTCACCGCGGCTTTAATCTCTCCGGCTGGCTGGAGCAACCTCAGGCGCAACAAATCCGGTTCACCCGGTTTACGAAGGAAGATTTTATTCGTATTAAAAATATGAGCTGTGACCATATTCGTCTGCCCATGCATTTGTTCAATATGGCGGGTGAAGCGCCGGACGATACCATCGATCCGCTGTTCTTTTTCTTCTTCGATCAGATTGTCGACTGGGCCGAGGATTTGCAATTGCATCTCATTCTCGACAATCACAGTTTCGACCCGGCTGTTAGCACCAGTCCCGCCATCCTGGAGAAGTTGACTGCCGTGTGGAAGCAAATGGCCGAGCGCTACAAAGATCGCTCGAATCTGATTTATTATGAAATCCTCAACGAGCCGCACGGCATTGCCGATGCCACCTGGAACAATATGCAGAAAACGGTCATCGATGCCATTCGTGTTATAGATCAAAAGCATACTCTCATCGTCGGCCCGGCGGGCTGGAATGGGTACAATAACCTGAAATTTATGCCCGCCTATTCCGATACAAACCTCATCTATACATTTCACTTTTCACATTTCACTTTTACGACCCGTTTCTTTTTACACACCAGGGTGCCGGCTGGGTCGATCCACCCATGAATATTGCCGGTGTGCCTTTTCCCTACGATGCGGCGCGTATGCCGGATTTACCCAATTCGTTAAAGGGCACATGGATTGAAAGCATTTACAACAATTATCCTGAAAACGGCACAGATGCCTGGGTACAATCGCAAATCGACATTGCCGTAAATTTTATGAAAAGTAGAAATGTTCCTCTGTGGTGCGGGGAATTTGGCGCGCATATTCCCAACAGCACAACACAAGACCGGGCGAGATGGCTGCAAACCGTGCGCAGTTATTTTGAAGCAAACGGCATCGCCTGGTCCATGTGGGAATTTGCCGGCAGTTTCGGCATTTATAAGCCGGGGAGCCGCGGTTTGTTCGATTACGATGTCAATATTCCGATCATCGAAGCGCTTGGACTTACACCGCCGCCGCAAAAGGAATTCATCCTCACGCCGGACACAACGGGGTTTAAAATGTACGATGATTTTATTGCTCCCGGGTTTCGTGAATCGAGCTGGATTTCAAACGGAACTTTGAGTTTTTATTCCCAGGATCGTCCGCTCAGTGGGCATTATTGTATTCACTGGGCCGACGCAGATCGATACAACAACATTGGATTTCAATTCGCTCCTGTCAAAGACATGTCGGAACTTGTTGCGCAAGGATTTGCCATCGACCTTTGGGTTCGCTGTGCGCAGCCCTCTGTAAATATCGACATCCGTTTCCTTGACACCAAAACCGATGTTCCTGAAGACCATCCCTGGAGAATGCGCTACACCATCGATAACACCGTTGCTGCCTGGAACGGCGAATGGCAGCATTTGCAAATTCCCCTGAAAAAGTTTACCGAGCAGGGTTCCTGGGATAATAACCAGTGGTACAATCCCTGGGGCGATTTTGACTGGACGCAGATCGATCAATTTCAGATAGTTGCCGAACATTCCAATTTGCACGGGATCGATTTGTATTTCGACAACATTCGCATTGTAGACCCCAAAATTGTGCGGGTTGAAAGGAAAGTGCCTGTACCGTCTTGTTCTGATTTGCTGCAAAACTATCCCAACCCTTTTAATCCGACAACACGTATTCAATATAATCTTGCTCAACCGGGAAAAGTCGACCTGGCAATTTTTGACGTGAGCGGGAAACAATTGAATCAACTCGTATCTGCAATGCAGGCGGCAGGACGCCATGGCGTCGAATGGAATGGCAAAAATAATCTTGGGCAGGCGGTAACCTCCGGCGTTTATTTTTATCGTTTGATTGTGAGGGGAAATGGCAGCAGATTCTCTGAAACAAAAAAAATGATTTTGATCAAATGAGTTTGACTCGTACATGAAACATTCTTTTTATGATTCCGTTCTGAATGATAATTCGCCCTGTTTTCATAATTAAAACGAAGGCCTTTTCAAATCGAGTGAGTGAGAATAGTACGGTCAGCACTTTATGATGTTCAATTTAACGACAAAATAATTGAGGACAAAATAATTACAAATTTATAGAATGTTAAAAATCATTTTCCCCCTAATTATTTTGTCTTTTTATGTTGATACAATACAAAATAGTTATGATCGATAATTCCCCACTCATCCCGTTGTAAGTAGCAAAAACTGTTTTGCTTATATTGGAATCTAAGAAATAGGGCCAACGAAATGACCAACCGTAAGTCAAAGACTAACCTGCTTATTGTCGGCGCCATCGCGTTTGCGCAATTTCTTCTGCACGTTTTCACCAACGGCAATTACGGAATGTTTCGTGACGAGTTTTATTACATCGAGTGTTCGAAAAATCTCGCCTGGGGTTACGTCGATCATCCGCCCTTGTCAATTTTATTGCTGACGATCTCGCGATTTGTCACGGGAGATTCTGTGCACGCCATCCGCATTTTACCGGCATTATCCGGGTCCCTTTTGATCGTTTTGACAGCCTTGATTACCCGGGAATTAGGCGGCAAACGCTCCGCACAAATCCTCTCCGCACTGGGCGTTGCGCTTGCCCCCGGCTTCCTGGGAATGACGGGTTTTTATTCCATGAACGCCTACGATCTCCTGTTCTGGGCCGCAGGATTTTTACTCGTTATTCGCATCTTAAAAACCGGCAATTCAAAATTATGGCTTGTCTTCGGCGCTCTGATGGGCCTTGGACTGCAGAACAAAATCAGCGTGTTGTTTTTCGCATTCAGTCTCGTGCTCGGATTGTTTTTCACACCGTATCGAAAAATGCTCCTCGACAAATATTTGTGGCTCGGCGGCTTTTTGGCCATTGTTTTGTTTTTACCGAATATTATCTGGCAATCCGCAAACGGCTGGCCCACGCTGGAATTCATGGCTACTGCCAAACGATACAAAATCGCGGACATTCCCCCCCTGCAATTTTTCATATCATCGGTATTGGAAATCGGACCGGCAAATTTCATCGTCTGGATGACCGGTCTTGTTTTTTTCCTCATTTCCCGTCAGAACAAACAATACCGGCTTTGGGGACTTTTTTATGTCATCACTTTTGTGTTTCTTGTTGTGCAGAAAAGCAAGCCGTATTATCTTTATGCCGCTTATCCTGTTCTTTTTGCCGGGGGTGCAATTGCATTCGAAAAGTTGTCGCAAAAGAAAAACCGGCGTTGGGTGATGCCGATTATTTTGGCTAATACGATTATTGGCGGTGCGATTTCCCTGCCCCTGGCGCTTCCGATCTTGCCGGTGAATAAGTTTATCTCTTACCAGTCCGCATTGGGGATCAAAGTAAAAAATGCCGAGAATTCAGAACTGGGTGCACTGCCGCAGTATTTTGCAGACCGGTTTGGCTGGGAGAATATGGCGAAAACAATTTCTGCGGTTTACGACTCTTTGCCGGCGGAACAGCAACAGGACTGCATCGTTGTGACCGACAATTACGGCGAAGCCGGAGCGATTAATTATTTCTCCCATGACTATCACCTGCCACCGGCCAAGAGTCAGCACAATAATTATTATTTGTGGGGGCCGGGCAAAGTTACTGAAAAGACAGTCTATTTGATCATCGGCCAGTCGCGGGAAGACCTTGAGAACACTTTTATACAAGTGAAAGCCGGCCCGGTCATCCGATCCCAATATGCCATTCCTTATGAGAATAATTTACAAATTTACATTTGCCGCGGTTTGAAACGTCCTATGGAGCAGGCGTGGAAGGACGGAAAACATTTTATATGATGTAACGGTGCTTTTGAGAAATTTATCTATTCGTTGTTTGTCAGAAGCGCAATTTGCCGAAAATCGACAAGTTCAAAATGACGGATTTTTTGCTCAATCTCACCATCATAGACAACATATCCTGTTTCGACTCGGCCGGAAAAAAGTTTTTCAAAATACTCCAGGCCTTTTAAAAAATCCGCGTTAAAAGTTTGTGCTGATTTGATTTCAATAGGGGTCAGTAT
>JAACEJ010000437.1 GCA_011682565.1 Actinomycetota bacterium
TTAGCTGTATGCAAATATTGTTTTTCCTGATTGTGTTGAGAATCTATTTCCTGAGCGGGCGATTGATCAGGGTTTTGGTTTATGGGGTTTTGAATATCTCAGCCAGATAAATATTACCTGGTCTTAAAAATCTGAGTGTGATTGGACAAGATAGTTATCTTGTGCTGTGGTGCTAATATTACAGGAGTAATTCAAAACGACGAGTCCATTTCTTAGTATTACAAGTATATGTGTCTTCTTTTCCACAAACGCAACTCTATTAATTTCAGATAATTGGTTTCATGGTCGCTTCCGCGTGTGACCTCAGGTAAACAACTTGAAGATAACCGGTTCTGAAAGAGATGCCTGGGTAAAGAAGTCTTGCAGGATAACTATTAGAGGATAAAAGAGTTGTGTCGCTCGCCTGCGTTTTGACTACTTTTTGGCACGCATATTGTCTAAGACTTTGGAAACAGTGTGGTACTATGAAGACCCATGTGTGAGGGAAAAAATTGTGCCGCGAGAAAAAGGTCAAGAATTCATAGAAAATCCAATGATATTTTTGCGGTTTTTTATATAATCGCGTGGAGGACTTTTCTAAAGCCCGGACAAATGGGTTTAAACATTCCTTGCGTATTTTGTTTTCTTTTCCACTACTTCGCTTCCTCTATTTCCAGCTTTTCCATTATCACACACCAAGCAGTTACAGTGTACTATATTAGAAAAAACAGACCAGGAGATATGTGCTATGAAATTAAAAACTCTTGTCATTGATGATTCTCGTATCATGCGAAGAATGGTCATGCGTTCCCTCGACGAAACCTCTCTGGCCGAGTTTGAATTTAATGAGGCCGAGGATGGACGTGATGGACTGGAAAAATTCAGTGCAAAGAATACGGACATTGTTTTTGTAGACATCAACATGCCCAATATGAACGGTATCGAGTTCGTTCGCAAGGTACGCGCCATGCGGAAAACCGACCACATTCCTTTAATTATGATAACAAGTGAGAAAAGTTTGGGAAAAATTGAGGACGCTCTTGACGGAGCCGGGGCGAATGCCTATATATGCAAACCATTTAAAGTTGATGAGCTGAAAAACAAGATTTCCAAACTGGTAAGCAAATGTGGCACAGCAAACAAAAGGTCTTCCGGGTTTTTCAGCAGAATGTTAGAATAAAACAAATTTACCATCCGTAGGAGAAATATAATGACAATTTTGGAGTTTGGCTCGGGCGGGCAATTGCCTGCTGAACTCGTCAGTAGTGTGAGGCAGGGAGTAACGACAACCTTTGACTCTATGTTTGGAGATGAACCGGATTGCTGTGCAAGTGAAAAAGACAAGACATCATTTTACAGTATCATCGGCATCATTTCTTTTGTCGGAGACTTGGCTTGGTCATTTATGCTGGGTTTGCCGCGGGAAACGGCTTCTTTTGTGGCCAAGGATTTCGCCGGATTTGAGGTCAACTTTGACAGTGAAGATATGGGCGACACGGTTGGAGAACTAGCCAATATCATTGCCGGCGATATAGTCGCTCGGCTAGATGCCTTGGGCGTCAAAGCTGCATTATCCTTGCCCATGGTGGTGCGCGGCAAAAAATTGGAGATGCTGACGGACAGCTTTGCATCGACACAATTGGATTTTTCTGCTTCTTATGGCACATTCTGGGTGACCATAGCAGCACGCAAACCACGATAAGCCGTTGGAATGAAACTGGGAAGGTTAGCGATGAGACAAGTAGACGAAGAACTTTTAAAGAGATTTCAAAGCGCCAGGACTGATATCAGCGCGCTCGACTCAGATGGCGACCGCGATACGATTGTTAAAATTGGCGCTGCATTGGAGGAAATGGTTTCGGATATCCCTGAAGATATGCCTGAATTGATCGAGCTTTTTAATCTGTGCCTGGAAGGATTGCAGGCCATCTACCAGAAAGATAGTGCTGCTGATTTCAGTCGTTTCACTGCCGCGGCAGCCAACGCGATGGTTGTCGCACAACACTGCCTGATGGACAGCCCTGTCGCCAAGGCTTTGATCGACGAGGCCGGTCGGGCACTATGGGACGCTCTTGGACGAGAACCGGAGGAATGTCCATACAAAAATGGCTCAGATGCCTCTCATCTTGATGAAAATAATTTACAAAAGCCTTCTCTTGATGATATCGCTGTGCTTTTAATTCAACTTGAGCCGACGGACATTTCCGGCTTGGCCCGCATAGCGGAATCGCTCAAAGATATCGCTAAACAAAAGTCGACTGTAGATTCGGTTGGTGAAATTGTTGACCGGGCATCGTGCGTTATTGATAGTATTGTACAGGGGAAAGCATCTGATCCGGCCAGAGCTATCACTAAGGCTGGCATGCTGATCGATAAAGCTCAGGATGCAATGGAAGAACCTGAGTTAATGGCTTCCACTCCTGATGAGGCAGCAGAAGCTAAACAAATTGCCTCTGTTGCGGACGAAACAGAAGAAACAGAGCACATTGTTTCGACATCGGATAAAACAGAAAAAAATAAAGCGGAAATAGCCTCTGAAAAGACATTAGAGGAGGAATCTTCTGCACCTTCCTCCGAACCTGCAGAAGAAATAGCGAAAGCCGACGTCCTGCCTGCCGATGCTGATCAGGATTTATTAACTGACTATGTTGCCGAGTGCCGCGAGCTTATCGAGGGCGCCGAGGCAGCTTTGCTCTCTTTGGAAGCCAACTCCGAAGATGTAGAGTCTGTCAATACCGTCTTTCGCGCTTTTCATACTGTCAAAGGGACATCTGCTTTTCTCGGTCTCAATACCATATCCAAATTTGCTCATAGTGCGGAGTCGCTTCTGAGCCGGGTGCGCGACGGCGAGATATGCCTCTCCGGTGTGTATGCCGACCTGTCGCTGCGTTCTGCAGACATGCTTCGAGAACTCGTCAAATCTGTGGAGGATGCATTAGGTGGCAAGCCAATGGTCAAGCCCGACGGCTATGATGAGTTGATACGGTTGCTGGCAAATCCGCAAGTATCGAATGTCTCTGCCCCGACACCAGACATCAAAGCAGGAAAGCCGGGCGAATCCGATGAAGAAGAAAGCCATTCTCAACAACAAAGAGACACCAAATTCGTTGAGGAGGAAACGGAAGAAAAAGAAATGGAAAAAGCTGCCGCTGACGTTGAACAGCAGCCGATAGATGCCGAAAAAAAGCCTGCTCCCGCTGCTGCAGCCAGGATGACGCAAACACAACGGCGCCAAAGAACCGACACGCAAAAGATAGAATCCTCAGTTCGTGTGCGTACCGGACGTCTGGATCATCTTATCGATATGGTCGGCGAATTGGTAATTGCCCAATCAATGGTTGTCCAGGATAGTACGGTTGTCTCCGGCGAGTTCTATGATCTACAGAAGAAAGTTGTACACGCCGGCAAGATTGTTCGCGATTTACAAGATTTGACCATGTCTATGCGTATGGTTCCTCTCAAAGCGACTTTTCAGAAAATGACACGGTTGGTGCGGGATTTGGCGCGCAAAAGCGGCAAAAAGGTGAACTTGATCACTGTTGGGGAGGACACCGAGATCGACCGCAATATGGTAGATGTTTTAAATGACCCTCTTGTGCACATGGTTCGTAATGCAGTTGATCACGGCATCGAGTTGCCTGAGGTTCGGGAGAAAAACGGCAAGCCCGGGGAAGGGACGGTGCAACTTACGGCGTTCCACTCCGGTGGCAGCGTTGTCGTGGAAATAAAGGATGACGGCAAAGGGCTGAATCGAAAAAAAATCGCTGAAAAAGCAATATCTAAAGGTTTGATCGAGTCCAGCCAAAACATGACCGACAACGAGGTCTTTAATTTTATTTTTGAAGCGGGCTTTTCTACTGCTGAAAAGATCACGGATGTTTCCGGCAGGGGCGTAGGGCTGGATGTTGTGCGCAAAGGGATTGAGGCCCTTAGAGGTCGTATTGAAATATCTTCTAAACCTGGCAAAGGATGCACTTTTACCATGCGTATGCCCCTGACTATGGCTATTACCGACGCCATGTTGGTAAAGGTTGGCAGTGAGCGTTATCTTGTACCCACTATGAGTATCCAAACATGTTTTCGGCCGGATGAAGTGGCGCTGTTCACCATCGCAGGCCG
>JAACEJ010000438.1 GCA_011682565.1 Actinomycetota bacterium
ACTTGAGGGGACAAGGAACAGCAACGCCATAAAGAGCAACGCCGGAAGTGTTTCCGAAGCAAACATCCATCTCCAGCCAATAACGGCATTCCATGCATCATCGCCAAAACCGGCAATTGCCGCATTGACAAAGTAGATGATTAACATTCCGGATACTATTGCAAGTTGATTCAATGAGACCAGGCGGCCGCGAATTTTAGCCGGGGCTATTTCCGCAATATAAAGCGGCGACAGCAAGGATGCAGCACCGACGCCCACACCGCCGATCATCCTGGCAATAACGAACTGCGTCAGGTTATGCGGGATCGCCGAACCAATAGCCGACACAGAAAAAAGAATAGCAGAAATAATGAGCGCTCTTTTTCGTCCCAGCCAATCGCCTATAGCGCCGGCAATCATAGCACCGAAAATGCATCCGATCAAAGCACTGGAAGCAGCCCACCCCTGCATGGCGGCGGTTAATTGGAAATGCGTTTTCAGAAAACCTATGGCACCGGCAATCACTGCGGTATCATATCCGAACAACAGCCCGCCGAGCGCGGCAATGAGTGTAATCAGATAGATAAATTTTGTTGTTGGTTTCATACCCGGTTCTTGTCTTTTAGAGTCCGTAAATCATTGATGGTGGATAACATTTCTGCTCCTTGTTCTGCGCGAAAAGTTGTGGTTTTTGCAAAAGATTAATTTAGCAAGTCTTTTGTGCAATGCAAATAAAAATTAACCTGATAACCTAATAGAAAATGTAGCAAAAAACCAAAATCTTGTCTCAGTTGACTTGAATGAGTTATGTTGAGAAAATTTATTTTTAAAAAAAATGCTTTCCAGGATTTTGTAGAATGGGCAACCGCTGACAAAAAAAATTGTAGGGGAAGCGCTGTAATTAGAATCTTTATAATTTAGTCGCATTTGCAAGATATTATTGAAATGAGCATTCTTATTATTTCTTTTTTCTCCGGGTATTGTGCTTCTTCTCTATCACAGCTAAGGGCAACACCCCGCATTTTTTCGTCCACTTTTTGTACAGGGCCAACAACTCGTTTGCTTTTTGCGGATATTTATCCCCAAGATCGTGCAACTCTGTCCTGTCTTCTCGCATATTATAAAGGCTCCAATCGGTATTTTTTGTCGAGACCAGTTTCCAGTCCCCTTTTCTGACAGCCCTGTTGCCGACGTGCTCCCAGTACAAAACATCATGCGGCTCTCTTTGTTTGCCCTTAAAAATCGGCAGCAAACTCTTTCCCTCCAGCGGAATAAGCTTCCTTCCTTTTATTTTTTTGGGATAGCGAATTCCGGCCACATCGAGACAGGTGGCCATGATGTCAATAATGTGACCGGGTTGGTTTGTCAGCGAGTTTCTGTTTTTGATAACATCCGGCCAATGAACAATGAGCGGTGTGGAAATGCCGCCTTCATGCGCATACTGCTTGAACATTCTGAGTGGTGTATTGCTCGCATTGGCCCAGGGATAGTCGTAGCCCCAAAAGCCCCCTTTCGGTCCCGGCGGAATACCCTTTTTTCCACGATTGACCATGACATGGCAAGCGCCGTTATCCGAAAGGAACAAAATGAGCGTATTATCAAGCGCGTTCATCTTTTTCAGTTTATCAACGACGCGGCCGACATTCTGATCCATGCGATCGATCATGGCAGCATACACGGCCATACGCAAATCCTGTGTATCCTTATCTTTCACGGAATCCCACGACGGAACCTTTTCGTGCCGTGGAGAGAGCGGCCATTTTGCATCCACAATGCCCAACTCGATCATGCGTTTGTGGCGACGACGACGCAGTTCATCCCAGCCGATCATGTATTTTCCACGATACCTGGCAATATCCTCGGGCCAGGCATGCAGCGGCCAATGCGGCGCCGTATATGCAAGGTAAAGAAAAAACGGCCTCTGTTTATTCTGATGCTGATCAAGAAAATCGATGGCATGATCGGTAAAAGCATCCGTCATGTAGAAAGATTTATCCTTCGGATCAGGCCGCCAGGGTTGATCGTCAAAAGCCATTTTGCGACCGGGCAAAAGCTCCCAGTAACTGCACGCTCCGCTGAGCAGTCCAAAATAGCGATCAAATCCTCGCTTCACAGGCCAGTGTCGGCGGTTCTCTCCCAGGTGCCATTTCCCGGACATATAGGTTGCATAACCCGCCTGCTTTAAAGCCTCTGCAATTGTTACAGTGCGATCGTTTAGAAATCCCCGGTAGCCGGGAAATCCCAGATCGGCAACCATGCGGCCAACACCTGCCTGGTGAGGATAGAGTCCGGTAAGAAGAGAAGCGCGTGTAGGACAGCATCGCGCTGCATTATAAAATTGAGTAAATCGCAATCCGCCGGCAGCAAGCGCATCGAGGTTTGGCGTGTGGATTTCGCTGCCATAGCAACCGAGATCGGAAAAGCCCATGTCGTCGGCGAGGATGAGAACGATATTGGGTTTCTTTCTTGCGAAAGCAAAAGAAGACAATGGTGATATTGAAGCAGCCGCGCCCAGTCCAGCAGCTTTTAAAAAATCACGACGTTTTAGTGGTTTCATCGCATACTCCTTTTTATACGCTGGTCGTTACATTGTCCAGGATTGGAATGTACAAAAAGTACTTTAAAATATCAATTCAGGATTTTTCGTGTCGGTAGAGGGTATTAAAACATCGACAAACGTTGATTACCGTTGGTTGAGTTCATTGAAAAAAATTGTCAGTTGACTCAATAAAGCAGACACAAAACAAAAAGTAAAAACAATTCACTTTATTTTGTAACAGTTCAGGTGTATTAAAATTGGACGCAGATAAACGCTGATTACCACTGATCAAATTCATTACAAAAAATTATCAATTGACTTGAAAGTAATAACAAAAAGCAAAGATAATTAGATTCATATTTTATCTGCGTGTATCTGCGAAAATCAGCGTCCAAAAATAATAATGTTGAACGAGACGATTTTTTCTTTTTAATGATTTGAAAACGTGGGAAAGGATCCCCGGATCAAGCGCGTTACTTTTGGAATGGCACCGGCTGGCAAAAGGCCTGCAAATTCTCTGGCGGTGTTCCGGATGGAATTTCGCACCCGGCATTGACAATATAAGGATTGCCGACTTGCTCATACGTCTCGAGGATAGCAGATTGAATTGATTTGGGCGTTCCGAATTCTACACCCTGCACCGGATCAAGATTACCGGCCAAGACCGTCTTGCCGCCCATTGCTTTTCGCACTTGCGCCATATCGACCATGTGATCCACATCGAGGATATCGACGTTGAGGTCGGCAATGCCCGGCAGCAAGTGGGTAATGTTGCCACAAATGTGCAATCGAACAAACGCTCCCGCTTTCTGAATTGCATGAATCATCTTTTTCTCTCTCGGCTGGATGAGCCGCTCATAGACAGCCGGCGACACCTGGCTGGCAATGGCATCGCCAATGCCGATGGTGTCTGCACCGGCCTCGATCTGCGCCAGGGCAAAGTCGATAGCCACATCGACGCAAATATCCATCAATTCCTGTATAAAAGATTCTTCGAGCACCAGGTCCATTAAAAAATGACCGACTGTTCGCAGATCGGCTGCCTCGGCAGCCGGGCCCTCAATCCAGCCCATAATGGAATATTGCTTATCAAATTTTTTCTTAAACTCGCGAATGGCTTTGATGCGATCCAGCATGCGTTCGGATTTCAGCGGGTTCGGTCGTTTTAATTGCAACAAATCCATGCTGTTTTGCAACGGCGGCGTGAGACAGCGGGGAACGCCATCCGGAATGAATTCAATATCCGCTCCAAAACCCTGCGTTTCCCGGTAAGGATCGGAAATGGCACTCAACTGATCAAAATCAAAATCCCCGGCACAGGTGGCGTTTGCTTCCACCAGAACGCGGTAATCCGAAGCAAACGCACCATAATGAGAGCCTATATATTCCGCAGCATATTGCATGAGAATGGGGATGCGGGGCAAATAATCCGTAGTTTTGCCGGCAACGCCCCGCATGTAACGTTCATAACTGTTCACACATCCAGTCCATATTCTGAAAGCGAAACTTTGTTTTCATCCAGTCCGGGCACAACCTGAGAGATAAACTCTTCTTCACTGGACGGGATACTAATTAT
>JAACEJ010000439.1 GCA_011682565.1 Actinomycetota bacterium
CGGTTTTTTAAAGGATCGCTTCCCCGATAACTCGGGGTAAACTCACGCTCCGCTCCTCGCGATGACATGCTTTTCGACTTTTTACGAATTACTCTTCCATCCAATGGTAATAATCCGCCAAAAACCGCACCCCAAAAGACGTCGCAATATCCCGGTTTACCAGCCAGACCTTTTTGTGGATAAAGCGAACACGGGTTTCAAAGAAACCGCCCGCCAGGTTGGGATCAGGATGATCCTTTGCGTAGCGATTCGTCAAAACCCAGTGCAATGATTTTTTGATGTTGGGCTTGAACTCATCGCCCACGCCGTACTTTAGCAGACGCAGCCAAATAATCCCGGCGAAAGAAACTGTTGATCCGCAAATCGAATCCCTGTTTTTCTTTCCGCTTACATAGTTTTTGTAGAAAAAAGTACCATCCTTGCGCTGAAATTTTGTATAAAACGTCGCTGTTTTTTTTGCGGCGTCGAGATAGCGTTTATCACCGGTCAGGTCATATCCCTCCAGCAAAGATTCTGCATACCACAAGTTAAAGCGCGGATGAAAATACCCGTCTTTTTTATTGTTGGGCATAAAATCCATCCACAAACCGTATTTATCCTGATAGTGCAGCAGGCTCTCACACAACTCAATAAACATTTTTTTATATTTTTCCTCGCCGGTGTACTCGTACATATCTTTAAACATCGAGCCTTCATTGTTCGGACGCGCAACATCGAACAGTTTTTGATGTTCTTTTTCCGGCCAAAAGGGACTATTCTCTTTCAACACTTTACCGGTCTTGGGATCGACATTGTCGTAAAAAACGCGATGCTCCGGCTCGTACATGTGGCGCATCATCCAGTCTCCGGCGCGCGTGGGTACGTCGGCGTAGCGCTTATCGCCGGTTACATCGTACAGCCGAAAAAGCCCGGCTGTGCCATCGGTAACAGTGGCAAAGACAATCGTCGGGATATAATCGCCATGAACGGCGCGCACCATGCCATTCAGTTGCGGATTATCTTTGATTTCCAGACTCACCCACCAGTTCCCTGCCTTTTTGGCCGCATCAAGATATGCCTCATTTTTTGTAATCTTGTACGCCTCGACCAGTGCGTAAATGATTTGCCCCGTATGCCACGGCGGTTCATAATCGTACCACTTGCCCTCGATCATCTGATAGTCGCAGCGGGATTTGCCATTTTGATCTAAAAGCACATTTGCCGCATAGCCGGCTCCGTCATTGATGGCATCGAGAATTTGCTGTTTGATATTTTCCTGAGCGGTTACAGCAGCAACAGATAAAAAAACAATGCTGACTGCAATCCATTTTCGTAAAATCATTTCCTCTCCTTTTTTAAAAAATCAAACTTTCATTCACATACCGAATTGCCTTTATGTGTTATGTGCGACGCATTTCAGGTAATATCCGAACTCCTGCGTCTAACAGTTGTCGGATAAAACACTCAGAAAATGACAAACTCTAAAATGCGTCGCACATGTTTCATTCGCTAAACGAGCAACCCACATGTGCGACGCATTTTGGTAATACCCAAAACCCTGCGCCTAACAGTCGTCGGATAAAATACTCAGAAAATGACAAACTCTAAAATGCATCGCACATGTTTCATTCGCTAACCGAGCAACATAAATGTGCGACGCATTTTTGGTAATACCCAAAACCCTGCGCCTAACAGTCGTCGAATAAAACACTCAGAAAATGACAAACTCTAAAATGCGTCGCACATGTTTCATATTCACGACTTTGATTTTGCATCCCAAAAACTCGTTTTCTTCAATGAGCAACTCGTAAAAAATATTAAAGTGCCATTGCGAGCGAAGCGAAGCAACCCGGATATCGACTAACGTGCTGTTTTATAAAAATCGCTTCCCCGATAATTCGGAGATCTGCTCCTCGCGATGACATGCTTTTCGACTTTACGAGTTTGTCATCAATGGTGTAATTATCTTTTCCCATATCGCGTTGTAAAAGTCGGGGCGTTACCGGCATATTTGAAAAAAACATCCAACGGCACAAGTTCAAAATCCGGGCCGAGCTTGGCAAGAATACGTTTTACGCGCTCAATATGGCCGAATTCCCGGATGTGAAGCAAACAAAAGTAAGGCCGTTTCGCATTCAGATTTGCCAGTTCCTGAATGTCCGCTGCAGCCTCGTCCTCGTTTCTGTTTTCCGACAAATAATAATCAAATGAAATAAAGGGAACACCATCCCTGACTGCAAAAGTATGCGCCGGCCGATAGCCATTGGCAAAGCCGATGGCGCCGGGCATTCTGTCATAATAAACATCGACGATTTCTTTTGGGACATCATCGTCCAGACCGCCGCTTTCCCAATAATTTGTATGCTCCATAATTTCAAAAGAATTCAAATCCAACTTTTGCATCAGCTCATACGCTTTATCGACCACATCGGGTAAATATTCCATGGGGATGGATTTGGGATACATATAGCCGGGTCCGGAAAGAGAGCCGATGAAATAGTCGTTCGGAGTGGATTCATCATAAAAAAATTGCAACATGGCCGGCGCCAGCCAGACCCAATTCATCGTGACTTCCCACGCATACGGGATATCTCCACGCCCGGGCTCTGTCCACGCGCCCAATCCCAGACAATCCGTTTGGATGCAGGCAAGATAAACCTTGTTTTCAGGAATATACTTTTTCCCGGATTTGATATTATGGTTGTTTTTAAACTTGTATCCCGGCGTCAATCCGATTTGAGTATTAAAACTCATGTTCGGCAGCGTGTGCAGCCCTTCGACGCGCAGGGCATAACTCGATGCCAGGGCCACCTGCTGCGCTTCTTTGTCTTTACGGTAGGAATGCCACCCCATAACTATGGAGAGCGGTTTCATTTCCCGAAAGAGACGTTTGGCAAAGCGATATTCGAGGGTATCCGCCGGATTCGTCGACGCATCGGTAAAAAAGGCTTTTTTGTACATACCGAAATCAGCGATACCCGGTTTCATCAGTTTTCCACCCTCGCCACCCAAGTAAACCAGGTAATCCTTGCTGCACTTTTGCCAATACTTTTTATAGGCCCAGGTATAAATCTCATAGTCGCTCTGACCGATAAATTTTCCGCGCAGGTCTTCTTTCATTTTCAGGCCATATTTTTCGACCCAGCGGAATAAGGTCTTCGGAAACGACAACGGATTCATCGAGACCTGCGGCAGTGAAAGCAACGATTAAAGAAGTCCGTACATTTTTATCCCAGACGACATATCCTTTTACATATTTGCCCAAAGCCGCCAGCGCTTCATCCGCATCTTTTAATTTCCGGAATTGCATCTTGCGCGTATTTTTATAATAATCCAAAAGCGGTTGGGAAAACTTGAAATCCCATTTAGGCGGATAGATAAAATAGAGATGAGGGGCGTCGAGATTGGCAACACCCTGCAAACTGATCAAGAACGCATGTACGGGCAAATCTCCTTCCATCTCCCAATTTGCGGAAAGAGGCATGACATACATTTCATCGGCAGCGTTGGCAAAAGGTGAGAGGCTTACAAGAAACACAAAAAAGAAAATGAAATATTTATTGATTGACATTTTTGTTCCTTTCGAATATTTTTCTATTGTTCAGAAATCACTCGGTCAAATACCAGTCGAATAGGTGTTGGTCGGCTGGATCGTTTTTCAATCACTATAAGCTTATTTCCCCTGCGATCGAGCTTGAAGGATTGGGTTGTTTTTATTTTCGTGTCACCCTGGGAAGTCTCTACAGTTTGTTCTTTGGCAAGCGCCAATTCACGATCCGGCTCTTTCCACGATCCCCTGAACGTTATGATTGTGCCGGATTTTTGCAAAACACCCATATACCAGTTGTCAGGCCAGATTTGAGATGTGACGGGAACTTTTACAGCATCGCCGCCCGGAATAAAACTTACCGAATCTGCGGACGCAATTTTATTTCTGCTCAGCCAATTATGAACAATTAGGATGGCCTCACCCTTTTTTTGAATTTTCATCTCAAGCTGGCGGTGGCGTACGGTTACGATATCCGTGCTGCTTTTTGAATCGAGTTTCCAGGTACCGTAAATTGTTTTTGTCTTATCAGCGCATGACAGACTGAACAGGAAACTGAGAACAACAACAGTTTGCATGAACAAAAAAAGTTTTTTCATTTTACTCCTCGGGTTTGGTGTTTGAATGATTTTTAAATTTGATATTTTTGAATAGCAATGTTAACAAAAAACCGGGACAAAATCAAGCTCCCTGAATGTGCAGCAACCGGCCCCGGTCCGAGCGACAGTGAGGACTCTGAGTGGCGGACAAATTCACAGAAAAGATGTGCGACGCACATCAATCGCTGCGCAATTGTTATTTTCTCACATACTCCCACAAATGTATAAAAGCCTTTGTCGTTTCTCATGTGCGTCGCACTTTTCATCTGATCAGTAAATGAAAACAGCACGGCCAATTGTAACGATTGGTGTATGCCTCTTTTTCAAAAAGTACGCCGCACACAATAATTCACGAATTAATAATCCTGTACTTGTAATCATGATTGCGCACCTGCACGCCGCGCAAACGAAATGAAAATCCCCAACCACCTTTGCCCTGATCGATCTTTAATAAAAGATAATTATTTCCCTTTTTCAAATGTAAGACCAGACGTTCTTCATCCGGGACCAAATTTCGTTTAACATGATGTTGAAAACTTTTTTCGCCGTTTAAAAAAATCTCAATGCCGTCGTTGCTGCCGAACGTTGCGGTCACGTCTCTTTCACGATCGCTTTCGATACGGCAATAGGCATAGGCAACGACGTGTGTATTTTCCGTAAACAAATCCGCAAGATTTACTTTGGCAAAAGTTTTCGATGTTACTTTTCGCCAGCGTTTTCTACTGCCCTGCGGCCATTCTACGGCGTCCCACACGGTCGGTCGCGCATTTGCTTCGCCGCCCATAGAGGTCAGGTAATCGATATTTTTGCCGGTATTTTTAAACGCACCGCAAATGAGCCAGCTTTGAAAATAATCCCCTTCTATTTTGCGAACATCGAGGCGTACTTGATTGGGCGGCGGCAAATAGTGCCCCAACTCAAAATCGCGAAGAGCAGCGGACAGGTATTGTATGGCCTGCCCCAGGGCGGTCTCTTTCTGCGAAAACATGTCCAGATTATGATCCAGCCAGTAGATACGATTTTCCAATAGCCAAAGATGACGAAAAGTTGCTTTGATATGGTCGAGCCGCAGACGGGTATCCTGAAGTTTTTGCAGCGCCTCAACAAGCAGGCCGCGGCTGGTCCGGCGATCCGTTTTTTGTAAAAGGCAGGCCTGGCGGTAAAAATCCGCGGCCGCAAGAACTGCCATCCGGCTTTTGGCCATATCATCATATTGATCGATCGATAATTTCAGATAATCTATATCCGTTACATTTGTATTAGGCCCAGCCTGCTCAATGATTTTTCCAGCCTGCTCGCAAATCCCGGCAACCTGCTGCCAGGGACGAAGATTCAGAGAAATGCTTTCTCCCCTTTTCGGGATCAGTGTGCTCCAAAAAATCTTTTCATTCATTTCCTGAGTCGGGGCCAAATCGGTGAGCGGCTCAAGTCGGTTTATCACTCGGGCAATAGACTGACTTGCGTCGCCGTAGACCGCACGATCGAAGCGGAGATCAAAAGTAACGGCTGCGAGGCTGTCGGTATTCCAGCTTTGTTCAGCGGCAAAAGCGACCCCGTACCAGTCCCGCGAAAACAACGCCGATCCGCCGTCATCCCAGACGGCCGTCAGCACACCCATAACACCCTCCGATTTGCCGTCCCTGATGAATTTGCGGATATTGCCGCGGGTCTTTCTGAAATCCGGCATAAGGCGATTTGAGTTCAGTACACCGGGACAAATCATAACTGTAAAGCCGGCCTTTTTCAGCGGTGCGATGATGTTTGTGAATGAGCCTTGATCGCCGTATTCCCAGGTTATCAGAATTGTTTCTTTTGGTATCATTTTCAAAATCTGCGGATGCGCCAGGGCAACGTCGGCCCACATCATCATGCGCTTGCCGTGCTTTTTCAATAAGCGGCTCAACCGATTGATGTGACGAGCATAAACACCGGCGGTGCCCAGGCTATCCATAAGCTTTTTTGATGCACCGCGCCCCAAATCCCAGGTCTCATCGCAATTAACATTGAAAAACGGAGACGAGAATGCCGGAGCCATCTCCCTGTAAATGTCCGCCAAAAGCCGATAACTCGCTTCTTTTGTCGGGGAGAGCATTCGTCCGGCTTCACCGAGTGGTGCATACTGAGGATAGGCAAGAATTTTTTCAAAATGTCCAAAAGACTGAAAATTCGGCAAAAGCTGAATATGATATTTATCGGCATAGTCAGCCAATTCCTTCCACTGGTCGATGGTCACCGCACCACCGGTCGGAGCAAAGTCGCCGTGCTTTTGGGTTGCGACAACATTTTCAGTATAATACGAAATCATGTTGAGTTTAAGTTCGGCGCAGCGGCGGATTTGTTTTTTGAAAAAATCCATGGTCGGCACCGGGCCGCGGCTGATGTCATCCTGCATGCCGCGGAACTTGAAATCCGGCCGGTCGGTGATTTTCAGGCATGGCAGCCGATTTTCACCGGCGTGGCCGCGCAGCAACTGGATCAGCGTCTGCGCAGCGTAAAACAAACCGGTCGATGTGTTGGCCGCAGCGATAATTTTCTTTTTTCCGATCAACAGCCGGTATCCTTCGTCGCCCGGTTTTTCATCGGGCAAAAGGCCGTTTTTGTGGCACAGTTGAGTAAAATCCGCATCCCGGGACGAAAGGCCAAAAATAATGTCCGCTTTAGCTACGTCCGCTTTACGCAAACGGCAACCCGCATTCTTTTGAAAGGCATCGATCAATTCCTGCAAGCCTGTTTCAAAATCATTGGGATTGTTTATCTTTGTTGCGATTCCCATCGAGTCAGACGGGAATAGAAACCAGCCGTTGCCCCATTCAACCTGTTGGGGCGCAGGCACGACGGCAAGCGATCGTTCTCCGGCAAGGAGAGAATGAAATATGAAAAGAGATATACAAAGAAAATACTTTACCCAAGTTTACCACCGCAGCACATAAGTTCTTTGAAAACAATATATGATTATTTCAATGGGACACTACGGATTCATCAAGTTTCAGTCCGTTTTTT
>JAACEJ010000033.1 GCA_011682565.1 Actinomycetota bacterium
GCGCCGCCAAAGGAACTGGATTATAATTTCTGGGTTGGCCCCGCGCCTTTTATTCCTTACTCCAAATCACATGTGCATAAAAACTGGCGCTGGATGCTGCAATTCGGCGGCGGTCAACTTATGGACTGGGTCGGCCATCATCTGGATATTGCCCACTGGGGGCTGGGATTAGAGTACACCGGCCCGATCGAAATTGAGGGGCACGGAGATTACCCCAAAACCGGTCATTATAACACGGCGACGAAATATCGCATCCACACGAAATATGCAAACGGCGTGAAGATTATTATTGCCGGAGGATACCCGGAAATTCGCGGCGGCACAAAGTGGATTGGAGATGACGGCTGGATTTGGGTCAATCGCGGCGGGCGGATCGAGGCGGAGCCAAAGAAATTGTTGCTGGAAAAAATCAGGCCCGAAGAAATTCACCTGTATCATTCTCCCGGGCATTGGCGGAATTTTATCGACTGTGTAAAAACCCGCAAAACAACCATCGCTCCGGCTGAGGTTGCGCATCGTTCTGCTTCACCCGGCCACCTCGGTCAAATTTCAATGCTTTTGGAACGAAAAATAGTCTTTGATCCGGATACGGAAGAAATTATTGGAGATCCGGAAGCGTCGCGAATGCTTTGCAATTCTATGCGTGCGCCGTGGACGCTGAAACTGTGATGTTCTTTCCGAGTGCTGCAAAAAGTCTGTCGATTGCATAATATAGCATATCGCACCTGTTCTAAAACGAGTGTTTTTGCTTAACATAGATTTGAGGTATTAATTTTGGAGTCTTGCTATGAAAAAAGTCCAACGATTTACCGGCATTATTGAAAAGGAGAATGAAGGGTATGTTTCGATATGTCCTGAACTGGACATTGCAAGTCAGGGGGATACCGTAGAAGAAGCGCGGAACAATCTCATTGAAGCTTTAGAGTTGTTTTTTGAGACTGCCGACACATCGGAAGTTAAACAAAGGCTTAAAAAACATAGTTTATTTATAACTCCCATCGAGGTGGCTGTTGGCTAAATTGCGCGTTCTTTCAGGAAAAGATGTTTGTCGCATTCTTGAGAAAAATGGCTTTTCCGAGATTAGACGGCGAGGCAGTCATATTGTTATGCAAAAGAAGACAAACGATTCCACAATAACTGTACCCGTTCCCAACCATCAGGAACTTCGTATGGGTACTTTACGGTCTATTATACGCCAGTCCCAAATTAAAAGAACTGACTTTGAAGTGTAGAAATTAAATTGTTTTAATATCGTTATCGCAAACTAAATTAATGAACCCACTAAAAAATGAGGGATGAAAATGAACCAAAAGCCCAATAGCAGGATTTTCGTCATTGCGCTCGTCTGTTTGTTAGCGTTCGGTTTTCTTAACGTTGCTGTGACAAGTGCAGCCAGTCAAAAAGTGGATCTTCACAAGGTCGACAAGTTGCTGAAAAAGATCAAAAAATACAAATTTGGAGATAGCAGGGAAAAGCTAACGGAATTAAGTGCAGTGCTTCGCTCGGCAGGAAATTCTCCCGAGGTCTTGAGACCGATTGAAAAACGCTTTGATAATTTTCTCAATTCCAAAGCAACTTTTGCCGGGAAGCAATTTATTTGCCACAAGTTGAGCCTTATCGGCAGCGAAGCCTCGGTACCCACGCTCTCTAAACTTTTAGTCGATCCGAAAACTTCCGATATGGCGCGTTATGCCCTCGAGCGCATCCCCGGCGCAAAAGTCAATGAGGCTTTGCTTGCTGCGCTTGCGCAAACGAGCGGCAAAACCAGAATCGGGATCATAAATTCACTTGGCGTGAGAAAAGATGCAAAGGCGATTACGACCCTGGAGCAATTTGTAAACGATTCGGATGCGATGACAGCCACAGCAGCACTGGCAGCGCTGGGAAACATTGCACAACCTGCAGCAGCAAGTATTTTGGATAATGCAATTGAAACAACATCCGGTCAGGTGCGCGTTACAGCTCTTGCTTCTTATCTCAAAGTTGCAGACAATTTGGCTGCGTCGGGAAAAACGAACGAAGCAATTGAAATTTACCAAAAACTGGATGGCCCCGACGTCCCCGCTTCGATACGTGTTGCTGCGTTTCGCGGGCAATACAAGGCGGATGGCGATAAAGCAGGATTATATTTGCTCAAAGTGATCAAGAATGGTGATCCCCAGGTAAAAAAAGTTGCTATTCAGCTTGTGCGGGAACTGCCGCAAAAAGATCAACTGGGACAAATTGCCGCTGAGTTGCCGAATCTCTGTCCAAAAAATAAAGTGCAATTAATTACTGCGCTGGCGGATATCGGCGATCATTCTGTTCGTGACGTTGTTTTAAAGGCGACAACGGATGAAAATAAAAACGTGCGCCTGGCAGCGATTAAAGCCCTTGCATCTCTGGGAGAGGTTGTCGATGTCGAATTGCTGGCCAAGATAGCTGCATCTGCCGATCGTGACGAGAGTGGGGCCGCGGCCGAAAGTCTCAGTCTTTTGCGCGGAAACGATGTGGATCAAACGATTATTACGGCTATTCCTTCGGCTGACCCCAAAGTAAAGGTTGCTCTGATAAACAGTCTGGGCGCAAGGGATGCCACCAGTGCGGTGGATAACTTGTTGAAAAGCACAAACGATCCCGACCAGAAAGTGAGCAAAGCATCGATCAAGGTTCTGGCAGAACTGGCATCGCCAAAATACATGCCGCAATTATTGAATGTTTTGCTAAACTGTAAATCCGATGCAGAGCGCAATGATGCCATCATGACGGTTACAAACGTTGCCCACAAAATTACCGATGAAAAAAATCAGGCAGCAGATGTCATTGCCAAACTTGGCCAGGTGCAGAACAAAGATGCACGAATTGCATTGCTTCGCGTGCTCGGCAAAGTCGGGGATGAACATGCACTGCCGATATTAAAAAAGGCGCTTCAAAACGACGACCAGAATGTGCAGATTGCCGCCATTCGGGCGTTATCCGACTGGCCGACTGCCAATCCAATCAACGACTTGCTGCAAATAGCCAAAACATCCACGAATGAAAGAAATCAGGTTCTGGCTCTGCGTGGGTTTATTCGCATGATCAAGCTCGAAAATGACCGACCGGAAAAGGAATCCATCGCGCTGTACAAGCAGGCAATGGGGTTGGCAAAAAATGCCGGCGAAAAGAGAATGGTGCTTTCCGGTCTGGGAGAATTGCGTACGGTTGCAGCTTTGAACGCAGCGATGGGCTATATCTCAAATGATGATTTGAGAACCGAAGCCGAAATGGCTTCCTTTAAAATCGTTCGCAGGCTCCGTCGGGATCATCCCAAGGATGCCAGGAAAGCTTTGCTGAAGATTATCTCGACCACGAAAAATGAATCGCTGAAAAAAGATGCCAGGAAAGAACTCAAACGAATAAAATGATTCAAGGCTCTGGATGTCCCGACAAGGGCTCAGGGTGTCGAAAAAAAGAACTTGAAAAGGATAATTTATTATCTTATTTTAGCTTGTTTAAAAAAGGATACTCTCCTGGTGTAGCTTGATTCTCTTTCTATTGACCTGTCGGCGAATTTTAAATATCCTTTATATCTCACCTGGTGTACCCATTTAAAGAAAAATGGATTACTCTGATGTAAATGGTTAGGGTGGTTGGGAAAATAAAATACATTATAAATGAAAGGGATAGAAAAATGAGTGAACAAAAAAAATCTTCCCGGGAAGCGGACAAAGGCATCTCCCGGCGTAAATTTGTGGGCGGTACTGCTATTGCCTCAGCTTCTTTTATGATCGTTCCGCGCCACGTTCTTGGCGGCCCGGGTTACAAGGCTCCCAGCGATAAACTGAATATTGCCTGCGTTGGAATTGGAGGAAAGGGGCGTTCTGATTCCGAAAAAATGCTCGGCGAGAATGTAATCGCCCTTTGCGATGCAGATGAAGCCAGAGCTTCGGAAAAAAGCGGCAAAGAGAAAAAGAACGCTTTTGATTTGTTTCCAAAAGCAAAATACTATAAAGATTTTCGCGAGATGCTGGATAAAGAAAAGGATATCGAGGCCATCACTGTCAGTACTCCGGATCACAATCACGCAGTCATTGCGATAACAGCCATGAAAATGGGCAAAGACGTTTTTTGCCAAAAGCCACTGACGCATACTGTTTTTGAAGCCCGCGAAATGGCGCGAGTTGCCAAAGAAATGGGTGTTGTAACTCAAATGGGAAATCAGGGACATGCAGGCGAAGGCGCCAGATTGATTTGCGAATGGATTTGGGACGGCGCAATTGGTGATATTCGCGAGGTTCATGTCTGGACAAATCGACCGATCTGGCCACAAGACCTGGAAGCACCAACAACAATTCCTTCTGTGCCGCCAACCCTTGACTGGAATGTCTGGCTTGGTCCGGCAAAATGGCGTCCGTACAATCCGGTCTACCTGCCGTTTAAATGGCGTGGTTGGTGGGATTTCGGCACCGGTGCACTTGGTGATATGGGTGCTCACCTCATCGATAGCGCGTATTGGCCATTGAAACTAAAATATCCGACCACCGTTCAGGCCAGTTCTACACCGTACACAAAAGATTCGCCACCTATGGCGGAGATCATTGCTTACGAGTTTCCGGCCAGAGGCAAGATGCCGCCCGTAACGTTGAAATGGTACGACGGCGGTTTAATGCCTCCACGACCAGCAGAGCTTGAACCTGGTCGTCGAATGGGCGACGGCGGTGGTGGTGTTCTTTTTATTGGCAGCAAAGGAAAACTGATGTGCGGCACGTACGGAAGAAATCCGCGCATTATTCCCGAAACGAAAATGAAAGCATACAAACGGCCGGAGAAAAGCATTCCTCGTTCACCGGGCATTCACGAAGAATGGATTGCCGCCTGTAAGAAAAATGATCCAAATGCAACGACAACGCGTTTTGGCTATTCAGGTCCTCTGACGGAAACAATGCTGTTGGGTAACGTTGCGGTTCGAATGCACGATAAATATATCGCACTCGAATATGACGGAGAAACCGGCAAGATAACAAATCTTCCGGAAGCCAATGATCTCCTTAATTTTAATTACAGAGAAGGATGGTCACTCTAATTTAGCCTCACTAAATCACACCTCCCACGAATTCACGTTTGTGGGAGGCTATGAATGGACTATTTTGCAAGACTGAAATAATGGAGTTCTTGACAAACTATGAATGATCAAAAAAAAGATTCAGCCATTCCCAGACGCCAATTTATCAAGTATTCTGCCGCTACAGGAGCGGGTTTAATTCTTTCTTCTCAGGCACTGGCGCAGACGAAAAGCACGAATTCCGATGATTTGAATATTGCTTTGCTTGGTGTTGGGGCAGAAGGGCAGGTTTTGCTGAATGATATGTTGAAAATACCCGGTATTCGTTTTCGTGCTGTTTGTGATATTTGGAAAAAATGGAACTTGCGGCGTGCATCACGTCTGTTAAAAAAATACGGGCATGATGTGAATTCTTATATTGATTATCGGGATATGTTGGCGCATGAAAAAGACCTTGACGGCATCATCATCGCAACGCCGGATTTCTGGCATTCGGAACATACCATTGCATGTTTGGAAGCGGGAATAAATGTTTACTGCGAGAAAGAGATGTCAAATACCATCGAGGGTGCAAAACGTATGGTTCGCGCTGCAGTACGAACCGGAAAATTATTGCAGATCGGTCATCAGCGGCGAAGCAACCCCAGATATCGTTTTTCCTATAACAAACTCATTAAAGAGGCCGATTTGCTGGGTAGAATAACGACCACAAACGGGCAATGGAACCGGGCCGTGCAACCTGATCTGGGTTGGCCGAAAAAATATGCTGTCGAACCATCCGTCCTCAGTAAGTATGGCTTTAAGTCCATGCATCAATTCCGAAACTGGCGTTGGTATAAGGGGCTTGGCGGTGGTCCGATCGTTGATTTGGGCTCGCATCAGATTGATATTTACAACTGGTTTTTGGAAACCAACCCCAAAACAGTGATGGCAAGCGGCGGCACCGATTATTATCCCCCCAAAACCCATCAATGGTACGACACTGTTATGGTCCTCTTTGAGTATGATACCAAATATGGCAAAGTTCGCGCCTACTACCAAACGCTGACGACAAACAGCAACGAAGGATACTTTGAAACATTTATGGGTGACCAGGGAACGCTGAACATTTCCGAATCTGCAAGTCGCGGTGGCGTTTATCGGGAACCGTCAGCCCCTTCATGGGATAAATGGGTTGATATGGGCTACCTGCTGGCGCCAAAAGAGGAGAAGAAAGAAGATACCGGTGTGATTTTGGATGTACGCGAAACACTGGCGCCACCGGCGCATGAATTGCCCGTGAAAATGAATGTGCCGTATCATCTGCCTCACCTGGAAAATTTCTTTAATGCAATTCGCGGGAAAGAGAAATTGAATTGTCCTTATAATATCGGCTACGAAACGGCCGTTACTGTACTTAAAGTAAATGAAGCAGTTGAAAAGGGAACCCGATTAAATTATCGTCCTGATGAATTTGAAATCTAACGACTTGTAGAAATTATAACAGGCAGAGGGATATGAAAAACGCTCATTCTAGCTCGATTGCGATTCTAATTTTTCTAATTTTATTTTCACGAACTTTTGCTGATGAAACGAAACTTGGCGATGTGAATGAAGGCAGCAAGGCAGTTCCTGTGCATGTCATTAATATGTACGATGCGACCGGCGCAAAAATCCGATTTGATGACCAGCCGATAATGCCCTTCTCCACCAAGCAGACGTGCCTTCAGTGTCATAATTATGGTAAAATCAGTGCGGGATGGCATTTCAATGCCAATGACCCCAATGCTGATCCGGGAAGGCCCGGAGAGCCGTGGATTTTGTCCGATCAAATAACGGCAACTCAAATTCCTGTCTCGTACCGTCCGTGGCCGGGTGTTTATAATCCCAAAAAACTTGGAATGACTTCTTTTGGTTTTGTCCAAAGGTTCGGCAGGCAGATGCCGGGAGGCGGTGTGGGAGAAGACGGGAATTCTGATCCCGACAGCCTTTATTTGCGCTGGATGATTTCCGGCAAGCTTGAAATAAACTGCCTGAGTTGTCACGATGCCGATGCGGCTCATGATCAGGCAGAATATGCTGCGCAGATGCCGCGGCAAAACTTTCGCTGGGCGCCTGCGGCCTCGTGTGCGTTTGCAGAGGTTAAGGGATCTGCCAAAGACATGCCGGGCAATTATGATATTTATTTTGGCGGTGTGGGAGATGAGCCGCGCGAGGTTCCGCCATCTGTAAAATACAAAGAAGGTACTTTTAATTCAAAGGGTAAAGTTTTTTTCAATGTCGTTCGCCAGGTTGCGAACGAGAGATGTTTCTATTGTCATTCAACAAAGTATATCGGCAGTGCTAAAACCGAAAGATGGCAGCACGAACAGGATATTCATTTGAAATCCGGGATGATGTGTGTGGACTGCCATCGAAACGGGTTGGATCATCACATAGTGCGTGGTTATGAGGACGAAGCTCAGGATACCGGGAATCCTTCCGTTGCGTCGTTTTCATGTAAAGGCTGTCACATTCCGGACAAATCAACCGGAGTGCCGCAAGCAGGGCGAATGGGTGCACCTGTACCGAAACATGCCGGAATTCCGACTGTCCATTTTGAAAAACTTTCCTGCACAGCCTGTCACTCCGGTCCGTGGCCATCTAAGCAAACGCAGGATGTGAAAACATCCAAAGCACATGCATTGGGTGTGCATGGTGCTGCTGTTGCCGATGATGCGGCGCCGAGAATTGTCGGCCCTGTTTTTGTAAAAGGCCGGGATGGCAAGATTGCACCACATGAACTCATTTTTCCATCATTTTGGGCTTCTGTTAAAGGAGACAGCGTAAAACCGATTTTACCGAATGTTGTTCGACCCATCGTGATTCAGGTGATTACAGCGGATACGCTGACGGACAGCACGAATATCGCAAAAATGAATGCAGGTGAGTGGCCAAATTTTACCAAAAAGAAAATTTCACAAATTCTCGTCAAGCTGGCCGAAAAAGATTCGACAAAATCATTCGGCTATATCAATGCCGGAAAATTATATCACCTCACCGCAGATTCACAACTTGTGGCGGAAGATCATCCTGCGGCAAAACCGTATTCCTGGGCTTTTGCCCATAATGTACGACCGGCTTCGCAGTCATTAGGTGTTCGCGGCTGCCGGGATTGTCATTCTTTGAAATCTCCGTTTCAGTTTGCAAATATTGTTGTTCATTCTCCTATTGTCGATGATGTACCGGCAGAGAAGTCAATGTTGTCCTTTGAAAAAGTCGGTGTAGTTTATCCACGGCTGTTTGCATTATCATTTATATTTCGACCATGGTTAAAAATATTTTTAATATTTTGTGCTGTTGTACTGGTCGCTGTTCTTGGTGTTTTTGCGTTTAAAGGATTTGACAAGATTCTAAAATCGATTTCGGAAAAGCAGTGGTAATTATAGAAAAGGAATAGCATTCTATGTTTCGCTTTTTATCTTTCATTGGATTATTATTGACATGCGGTTGGCTTGCTGTTGCGCTCAAGTCAAAGTCTATTGGTTTGGCAGCAACAGGAGAGAGGCTTCGCCGGGCCGGGCAAAACATTGTCGTATCCGTTGGCAATTTCAGGTCTTTGAGCAGCGTCGAGTTTTCAAATAAGCTGCTGTTTCCATTGACACTGTTTTTTGTTCTTGTCATGGCGCTGACCGGCTTTATTCCTGTGGTATTTTTTGGAACCCACATGTCCGGCTACATTTTAATGCTGCATGTTGCAACGTCATCGCTGTTTGCCTTGTGCATTGCCCTGGCCGGGATTTTGTGGGCTCATAAGCATCGTTTTGAGAAAGCCGATTGGCAGGTATTCCACGCCTTGTTTTCGCGAAATGCAGATGTCGATCTGACCCAAAAAGTGAAAAACGGGTTCTGGAACAAAGTGTGCTTTTGGAGTGTTATTAGCTTATCTGTTCTTGCTATATCGTCTATAGTTGCCAGTATGTACAAGATTTTTGGCACGCACGGACAGGAGCTTCTTTTACAATTTCATAGATACAGCACACTTTTGTTGATCATCTTGGCAACAATCTATACATTTCTTGTAAAAGTTGAAAACAATAAATCAGGAGGTAAATAAAATGTCAAAAAGAACTATGGCCCTCGCAGTTGTCGTTTTCTCTCTTTTGTGGATGGCAATTGCGGTTCCTGCGCAGCAGGCAAAAAAATCTTCGGAAAAATTGGTTCCCCTTAAAATTAAATTGCCCAAAGCGATGTTCATTGGAACACCAATGCCGATGAAACTCCCTAAACTGGAAAAGCCGCGGGGTAAACCCCGTCCGCCCTTCCTTGTACCCGAAGGCACAAAAAATGTTGCTCTGGGAAAACCTGTGTCCAGTACAGATGAAGAACCCGTTATTGGTGAAATTGAAATGATTACCGATGGCGACAAAGAGGCTTCCGACGGCAGCTATGTAGAATTGGGACCGTTTGTTCAGCATATTACAATCGACCTGCAAGGTGAATATAATATCTATGCTATTGTAATCTGGCATTACCACAAGCAGCCCAGAGTATACAAAGATGTTATCGTTCAGGTCGCCGACGATCCGGATTTTACAAAGAATGTAAAGATACTTTTTAATAATGATCTTGACAATACCGTCGGCCTGGGTGTCGGCACGGATTGGCATTATGTTGAAACTGCCGAAGGCAAATTGATCGATGCCAAAGGTGTGAAAGCACGTTATGTGCGTTGCTACAGTAACGGCAATACCAGCAATGACCTGAACCACTATATCGAGGTGGAGGTCTACGGTAAACCGGCAAAATAGAATATATTGGATACTGTTTTTTGCCGTATTCATTATTGCGTTAGCGCTGCGTCTTCCCCGGTTGACGCAGCGTCCTATGCACACCGATGAAGCTGTTCATGCCATGAAATTTGGCGCTCTCCTTGAAAAAAATGACTATCACTATGACCCTTTCGAATACCACGGACCAACGCTCAATTATTTTACCCTGATTCCTGCCTGGATCAGTTCTGCAAAAAATATTACCCAAATCAATGAAGTCACTCTTCGCATTGTCCCGGTCTTTTTTGGCCTGTTGCTTGTTCTTTTCCTTCTTTTATTGAAGAATGGATTAAGTTGGCCTGTTGTCCTTTGGGGTGGTCTTTTTACAGCAGTATCACCTGCTATGGTTTTTTACAGCCGCTATTATATTCAGGAAATGCTGCTTGTTGCATTTTCATTCGCTGTAATTGCAGCGGTTTATCGGTATCTGAAGAATAATAATTTTCTCTGGGCTCTTGCTGCCGGCATTTCTGTCGGCCTCATGTATGCGACGAAGGAGACATGTGTCATCGCCTTCTTTTCTATGACCCTGGCAGCTATTCTGACAGGGATTGTGCAAGAAAAGAGGGATCGATCGGTTTCGCATCTTTTTAAAAATATGAATCCCCGGCATGTTCTTGCAGGTGCGGCAGCAGCAGTTGTTGTAGCCATTTTATTTTATTCTTCTTTTTTTTCGAATCCCCGCGGTATTTTAGATTCTCTGCTAACCTTCAAAAACTATGTTGGCCGGGGTACCGGTCACCAGGCTGCTCATATTTATCCCTGGTATTATTATTTCAAGATATTGCTGTTTACCAGGTATCCGGGACGACCTTTGTGGAGCGAAGCATTTATTGTGCTTCTCGCGCTGGCCGGACTTTTATCTGCTGTTTTATCCCGCAGGAAAAGAACATTTGATGCAGGGCTGCACTATTTTATTTCCTTCTATACGATCATTATGATTTTGATCTATTCCGCTATCCCGTATAAAACGCCATGGAGCATGCTTGGTTTTTACCATGGTTTGATTTTATTGGCTGCTATAGGGACGGTTGTTATTTTTAATACGATTCGAAGAAAAGTGTTTCGGACTGCTTTTATTCTTGTTTTGGCAATGGGCTCCGGGAATCTTTTATACCAATCCGTTTTATCAAATTATAAATACGAAGCCGATCCGTCAAATCCTTATGTTTACGCACATACTTCCATGGATGTATTTAAAATAACAAAACGGGTGGAAGAAATTGCATCTGCATCGAAAGACGGCAAAAATATGATCATTGAAGTGATTTGCCCCGGAAATGATTATTGGCCGCTGCCGTGGTATTTGCGTGCATTTCCGAATGTGGGCTGGTACAGCAGCGTGGATTTCGACTCACCTGTTGCCCCGCTTTATATCGCTTCTCCTGTTGTGGAAGATACGCTTTTGCAAAAAATTTATGAAACGCCGCCGCCGGGAGAACGGAATTTGTATGTCCCTTTGTTTGATTCTTATACCGAGCTACGCCCGAACGTGGAAATTCGCGGCTATGTAGCGAAATATTTGTGGGACGCGTATTGGCATAAGCAGGGAAATGGACAACGGGAAACGGAGACTGAAGATCGGAAGATTTATTATTAAAGGTGTGAACTGAAAAATTGTCAATTCATTCAGATAAAATACCTCTTGTCACCATTGGCAGTTCAGAAATTGAGGCTTATCGTTTTTCCCATAACGCCATGTCAACTGTTTACGAAATTTACATCATACATGATGATGCTGATTATGCTTATCAGGCCGCATGGGAAGCATTTGCAGAGCTTGATCGTCTGGAACAGGAACTGAGTCGATTTATTGGAAACAGTGACATATCCCGAATTAATCTTCTCAAAAAAGGGGAAAGTACCCGTGTCGGGCCGGATGCTTTTGATTGTATAAGACAATGTGCGCAGATTTACAATGATACCGAGGGTGCTTTTGATGTTACGGTTGGTTGCTTGTATGATTGCTGGCTGAATTCCGATAAGACTTTGCGTTCGCCATCGGATGATGAGTTGCAGAAGGCTTTACAAAACACGGGTATGAACCTGCTTGCTCTCGATGAAGCGGATTATCGTGTTTACGTTATGGCGGATTATATGGGCCTGGATCTGGGTGGATTCGGAAAAGGATACGCAATTGATAAAATGGCCCAACTTCTCATCGAATGGGAAATTGAAAATGCATTTATTCATGGAGGAACGAGTTCCACATACGGGCTCGGATTTCCCGGAGAGGAAACGGGCTGGCCAATATCATTGAGCAATCCACAGCATCACGATGAGATTTATGCACGCTTAAATCTTCATAATCGTGCTTTGAGCGGCTCCGGTCTGCAAAAGGGACAACATATTATCGACCCACGAGATGGATATCCTGTTGAGGGAAGGCTTGCTGCCTGGGCCTCGACACCCGATGCAGCGACGAGTGACGCCCTGTCAACTGCGTTTATGATTATGACGCCGGATGAAATTAGGCGTTATTGTACGCAGCACCCCGAAACGCAGGCGCTGGTTTTGCCAGAAAGCGATGAGCGGAATTTCGGCAAAACCATTCCCGAAAAAGACGTTTTTTCTTTTGGCTTTTCCCAAAAGAGGTGAACGGAGACGGGAAAATGGAGACAGGAAACCTTTTTTTGTTGCATTTTAATAATTCTTCGATTAGTTTCCATCAACCATCAACCATCAACCATCAACCATCAACCATCAACCATCAACCATCAACCATCAACCATCAACCATCAACCATCAACCATCAACCA
>JAACEJ010000034.1 GCA_011682565.1 Actinomycetota bacterium
CGCCAGGGAAGCCACAGAGCATTTGATTAAGCTTGGCCACAAAAAAGTAGGAATGATTAACGGACATTTGAGCAGCTTTCCGGCTATTTCCCGCCTGCAGGGATATAAACAGGCGTTGCTTGAAAATGATTTGCCGTTTGACGACGAACTCCTGGTTATCTGCGATGCAAAGATCGGTGAGCATGGTTTTAATGAGATAGCCGGCTACAAGGCCATGAAAGAGGTTTTGCAGCTTGGCTCGAAAATGCCCACCGCGCTGTTTGTTGCCAGCGATGTGCAGGCACTGGGCGTCATGCGCACTGTGAAAGAAGCAGGCTTGCACATACCGGACGATCTTGCCATTGTCGGTTTTGACGACATCGAGTTTTCTCGATTCATTGGCTTAACGACTATGCGTCAGCCATTTGGAAAAATGGGACGTTTGGGTGTTGAAAGACTTTTTGATTTGATGAACGGCAAGGTTGATACCGGTTTTCACAAGGAGCTTAAAGCCGAGTTGATTGTTCGTGAATCTTGCGGAGGGGAAAAGTCATTTTCTGTTGGAACGGATTGAGAATGCAAGAAATACTGAACCACGAATTACACGAAACCCAAAAAATCAAAAATTGCCGCTATGGATAATTATTCCGGCGATCTGGGTGTGGAGGTTGAGAACTCGTCGGTGCAGGAACTTTAGGTGATTAGCGGGACTTTTAATGCTGTGAGCTTTGACGACAATGCATATTGGGTTTTGGAGCCGGACAGCAAGCAATTTTCAGCCATTCGCCAGAGCAAATGGTGTTTTACCTTATAAAAAAAATAAATCCGCTGAGAAATTTCAATCAAATTGAGTAGATCACAAAAAAGAGCATCCGAAAAGAAAGCGTGATTAAAAAGTTTTAAAAGAACGCGGAGATCGTCCGGGCCTGGTTCATATTTTATCAGCCATGGGCAATCGCTATAATGTCCGTCTTGAAGGCAGCCGCATCAAACACAGCATGGGTAAAGTGTCCATAAAAATGTATGATTAATTTCACAAGATCCTTAGAATCGAAACTACGGCAAATAACGTTTCCTTTTTTAAGCACTACCGTACGGTAGAACATCGGGACGGTACAACATCCCAAAAGTATGCTCCCATGAAAAAGAATATTTTTCTCCTTTGGGAAAACAAGCTGTCTGTGCGGCTTTAGTTATCAAAGAACAATTATTAATCCCTGCTTTACAAACTGTTTGATATTTTTTTGATATTTTTTGCCAGCTTTGACTATAATTTCAGTTGTAAAGGATTAAAACTCACTGTCATTTGGTGGTATTGCGTCTCAAGTGAAAGTAGGAGGAAGGACAATGACAAGACGAAATGTACTTTTAGCTGTGTTGTTTCTGGTATCCGTCGGATATGGTTTTGTTTTTGGGCAGGATGTTACAATCGTTGCACCAACTTCGGAAGCTGCCCAGGGACTGGATTTACAGGCCGTCAGCGAGCTTTTCAAGGATTCGAATAATCTTGAGGAATTCGAAAAAGCGCTTAATGACCCGGATATTGGCATAAACAATCTTGATCTTGACGATGACGGCCAGGTCGACTTTATTCGTGTCGTCGAAGATGTCGCAGATGATACTCACGTGATCGTCCTCCAGGTACCGCTCGGGGAAAATGAATTTCAGGATGTTGCCACGATTGAAGTCGAAAAGGCGGCTGATGATAATTATAACATGCAGGTTCATGGAAATTCCGTCATCTACGGCAATGATTATTACCTTGCACCTACGGTCGTTCGCATTCATGCGTGGCCAATCATACCCTGGATGTTCAGACCGGTTTACCATCCCTATAGATCGGTGTTCCGCATCGGGTTTTATCCCCACTGGTATCGACCTTATCATCCGGTGACAATTCATACTTACCGTACGCGCACCGTCAAGCTGACCAGTAGAAAAACTTTTACCGTTATCAGGACGAGTCGTGTAAAAAGTGTCACCAAAGTCAATTACAAGCCGCGATCTTCTACTCTGGTGAAAAAGCGTACACATGTAAGCAGAACCAGAACATCAAAAGGTAAAACAACCACAGTTAAGGCAGGCGTTCGCAGAACTACAAACAAGAGGACCGGTAAAACAACGGTTACAAAAGGTGTCAAAAAAACGACAAGGACAGGAAAAAAGACAAAGTCTGGCGCCGGAAAAAGACGGGTAAAAAGAAAATGAGATAATTTAGTGTATATATTTGCTGTTTTTTTGCCCAATTGAATCATAAAATTTTAAAATCGATTTGAAATACTTGAAAAAAAATTCTCTATTTATTTTTAATCATTTCCTTTTTCGAACGCTGTTGATCGATAAAAAACTTTTTGCACAGGAGGGGCGCAAACGCGGATTTGATAAAACACCGCACGTTAAAAAGGTTGTTGATTGGGTAAAACGGGACGAAATGCTGCGCGTGCTTTATGCAGACTATGTGCATATTTCAGATGCTGAAATCAAGGACGCTTTTTTGCGCGGTTTAACGAGCATCCACGTTCGCCATATTTTTGTCAGGACAAAAGAAAAAGCCGAGCAGGTAAAGCAGGCGCTGAATTCCGGTGTTCCTTTTGCGGAAATCGCTGCGCAAACTTTTCATGATTCCACACTGCGCGCCAATGGCGGCGACCTCGGCTACCTGACTTTTAGCGACATGGATAAAGATTTTGCCCCCGTGCTGCTTTTACCTTAAAAGACGGGCAGGTTTCGCAGCCGGTGCACACCAAATGGGGCTATCACATCATCCGCGTGGATGACTGCCGGCAAATGGTTTTTGCCGGGCAACATGAACTTGAACAAATGCGATCGAAAATTGTTCGGGAATTGAGGTAAGAAAAAGAAAAGCAGCTTGCCGGACAGTTTGTAAAAAATTATATGGATCAGTTCGATGTTCGGCGGCAAAAAACGGCGGCGATCTCGGATGGATCACGCGCGGCCGGTATGGAAATATTTCATTCGAAGGGTTCAAGCTGAAAGACGGTGAAGTATATGGCCCGATACAGGTGCAGGAAGGGTATGCTCTCATTAAGCGCCTCGGCTATCGTGCCATCCGAACGAGGAATTACGAGCAAGCCCAAAATCGTGTTGCAGCAGACGTTCTTTCCGCAAAACAGGACAGCCTGTATAATATTGTGCGTGGTGAATTGCGGAACAAAACCAAAATTCAAATCAATAAGCAATTGATCCGGCAGCTTGGTGAAGAATTTAAAAACGGACAGATCCAAATGCCGGGAGTGAGAGAAATCCGCTGAGTATGTTTGGCTTGAATAAAAATCTTGTTGTTGGTGCGAGATTTTGTTAATTTGGCATCCGGCATCTGATTTCTGCCATCTCATCACGGCAATCTGTACGAAAATATTTAAAGCGCAAGTTTTTATTAGGAGGTCTAATGTCAGGTAAGCTTGGCGTATTAAAAGAACTTTGGCTGTTCATGCGCGTGCGCAAAAAATGGTGGCTGGGACCGATTATTGTTTTTCTCGTTCTTATGGGCCTTTTGATTGTTCTGACCGAGGGCTCGGCCATTGCACCGTTTATTTATACTTTATTTTAAACGATCTTTTTTATGCCTATGAGTTCTCTCACTGAAAAACAGAAAAACTACATCGAGGCACATTACAGGACAGAATCTGCAAAAAAGATTGCGAAAAATCTTGATGTGAAACCTGTCCTGGTGAGGGATCTCATTGGCAGTACACTGGTAAAAAAACAGGGAGGAGGGCGACGTTTTCTTTTTTTCTTTTTTCTCGTCAGCCTGCCGTTTTTTATTCTCATTCTCTCTGAACTTTTTCTGCGCATGGTTAATTATCGCGGCGACCTGTCGCCTGTTCTCACGCGCAAAATTGACGGACAAAAATATTATAAGATTAATAAACACGTTGCCAAAAGATATTTCCCGGGCAATGAATTAACTGTGCCGGATGCGCGCAATGCCGTGTTTGAATACAAAAAATCTCCCGACACCTTTCGCATTTTTTGTCTTGGCGGTTCTACCACAGCAGGGTTTCCGTACCAGTACAATGCAACTTTTCCCAGTCTTCTCTACGACCGGCTGCACCTGCTTTTTCCGGATCGGAATTTTGAGGTCATCAATGTCGGGATTTCGGCGATCAACAGCTTTTCAGTCCTTGATTTCACTCACGAACTTGTTCACTACCAGCCCGATCTTTTTTTAATCTATATGGGGCACAATAAATTTTATGGTGCACTGGGCGTCGCTTCTACCCGCAGCCTGGGAGAAAACAGGACTTTTATAAAGCTTTATCTCAAGCTGGAAAAGTTACGTTTTTTTCTCCTTCTCCACGATATTATTTTCAAATTTAAAAAACTTTTTGCCGCAAAGATAAATATCAAATCCAGTACATTGATGGAAGCTGTGGCTGCGGACAAATCGATCCCTCTTGGCGGGGAAAAATACAACATTGCCAAAAGAAATTTTAATGCAAATTTGGCCGAGATTCTCGGCATCATTCAAAAGCACGGAACGCCGGTGCTGGTGAGTACGCTGGTCAGCAACTTGAAGGATCAACCATCGTTTAAATCCATTTTTTCTGAAGGCTTTCAGCAAAAGGATAACTGGGAGCGGATTTTCAAAAACGGCGTTCAGTCTGAGGATAATAAAAAGTATGATGAAGCATTGGCCGTTTAAAAAGCAAAAGATACTTCTCCCTGCAGGCAAGAGCGCGTATGATGTTTTGTTGCGAAAGACGGTAGAGGCACTCGTTCGCCGAAAGCTTTCGTGGAATGAGGGACGTTATCGTGTGGCGCGATTTTTAGCAGCGCAAGGCGAGTCCGAAAAAGCAGAACGGAAATATCGCGCCGTCATCGAGGTGATGCCTTATGATTTTTATCCTTATCTTTTTCTTGGCAATGTGCTGATGGAACAAAGGAAATTTTCTCAGGCTGAGAACGCATATAAAAACAGTTTGGCGCGCAGTTCGGATAAATCACTCGGAACTTGAATTAAACCAGGGAATGAATTGTGACAATACTTGACTATTCAATCATCATTACGTACTTGATGGGTGTGGTACTTGTCGGCGTTCTGGTTCAGCGCCGCGCTCAGGCCGGCATTGACGCGTACTTTCTCGGCAATCGCAAATTGCCGTGGTGGGCGCTGGGGGCCTCTGGCATGGCTTCAAATTTGGATGTAAGCGGCACCATGATTAACACTGCTTTTATTTTTGCACTTGGCGCCAGCGGGTTTTTCATCGAACTGCGCGGCGGTGTCACCCTCATCATGGCTTTCCTTATGGTTTTTATGGGAAAATGGAATCGTCGTGCTCAAGTGATGACAATGGCAGAGTGGATGCATTTTCGATTTGGCAAGGGCCTGCAGGGAGATGTGGCCAGAATTATTGCAGCTATTTCTTCGATCATTTTGACCATCGCCATGATCACCTATTTTGCCATTGGTTCCGGGAAATTTATCGGCGAGTTTCTCGGTATCCCCGCCTTCTGGGGCATGTCTTCTCAATTCTGGGCAGCAACACTGATGATTTTCCTTGCCATGATATACACAGTCACGAGCGGTTTGTATGGCGTCGTCTGGACCGATGTCTTTCAGGGCATCCTCATTTTTGGAACCATCATCTACGTCTGCATTTTATCTCTGACAAAATTTTCCCTGCCGGATTCTTTTATGGTTTCTATCCCCTTGCGCGACGGCACGTTTCAAAATGTTCAGACGACACTAAGGGCCTGGACTTCTGTTATACCTAAATGGCATTTGAATTTGCCTGCTGAAAGTTCATACTCTATTTATAATCTTTTTGGCATCGCCATTCTGTTTTATCTTTTCAAAGTGGTTTTGGAGGGCAGCGGCGGTACGGGAAGCTATATGTTGCAGCGTTATCTGGCAGCCCGCAGCGATCGCGAAACCGGTTTGCTTTCGTTGTTCTGGACTTTTCTGCTGGCATTCCGTTGGCCGTTCATTGCGGCCATTGCGATTATGGGTGTTTCCATGGGCGTGCACGGTAATGTAATCAGTGACCCGGAAAGAGTTTTACCTGTGGTTGTCAATGATTTAGTACCCATGGGATTAAAGGGCATGCTCATCGCCGGGCTGATGGCTGCGGCCATGTCCACATTTGATTCGACCGTGAATGCCGGTGCCGCGTATTGGGTGAAGGATATTTACCAGGCCTTTCTAAAACCGGATGCAAGCAAAAAACAACTTATGCGCCACAGCCGCGGGGCATCAATTATTATTGTGTTGGCCGGGTTGTTCTTTACGGTTTTTATTAAAAATATCAACGAAATCTGGGGATGGATTACTATGAGTATTGGTGCAGGATTGTTTATTCCCCTTGTCGGACGCTGGTACTGGTGGCGGCTCAATGGGTGGGGGTTTGCAATCGGCACTGCTGTGGGTATGGTTGCCGGTATTTTGCAAAAGCTGCTTTTTCCCTATGCGCCGGAATATATCTCATTTGTGTTTGCCAGTGCTCTTTCTCTGATTGGAATGATTATCGGCACATATCTCGCTCCCGCAACTGAAAAATCAGTGCTGGAGGAGTTTTATAAACGCACGCGTCCTTTCGGATTTTGGGGATCGATCAGGAATGTTTTGCCCGCAACAATACAAAATGCAGTTAACGCCGAAAATAAGCGCGATAGAATCTCGCTTTTGTTTGCTGTCCCCTGGCAGGTGGTGCTTTTTCTTACAATGATGATGATCATTATGCGGCGTTGGGATGAATTCGCCTGGCTGCTGGCCTTGCTCGTTTTTCTTTCAGTCGGATTGTATTATTCCTGGTATCGCCATCTTTCTGCAGAAGTGAATATTGATGGAGGAGGTTCGACAGCGGAGTGATTCGTCTGTTTCGACAAATTCTGTTTGTTTGCATTGGAATGGTTTTTCTGTTTTCCTGTTCCGGAAGAAATCCAAAAAGCATTATTGTCTGGCATTCTTTACGGCCCCTCGAACGTCAGATATTGCGCAATGCGCTCGATGAATTTGCCGGAAAATATCCGCAGTGGGATTTCAGTGAATTGTTCTACGCACCGGAAACAGCACGAACAAATTTTATTATTTCAGCACTCGGCGGCAGCGGCCCGACGCTTTTCTGGGGCGCCAATGACAATATCGGCCCCTTGGCAGAATTGGGTGTTATTCAACCGCTCGAAAATATGCTGCAACAATCTTTTATCGACAGTTTTATAACAAAACCCATCGCTGCAAACACCTGGCTAAACGGGCACCTTTATCAGATCGCAGATCGCGTCGGAAATCATCTTTGCCTGGTTTACAATAAAGCGCTCGTACCCAAGCCGCCGCAAAGCATGAACGAGTTGATTAAAATTGGAAAACCGCTCACCCGAGATGACGACGGCGATGGCCGGCCCGACCAGTATGCACTGGTTTGGAATTACACCGAGCCTTTTTTTGCTGTTCCGTTTATCGGCGGCTTTGGCGGCTGGATTGTTGATGAGAATTTTCAGCCCACTCTTGATACCGAACCGGTAATCAATGCAGCACAATTTATCTACGATCTTGCACACAAGTACAGGATCATTCCCATCGAGTGTGATTATGAAATAGCCAATGCGCTGTTCAAAGACGGTTCGGCGGCAATGATCATAAACGGCAGTTGGTCCTGGGGAACTTATATTGAAAACGGCATCGATATCGGTATTGCCAGAATTCCCAAGATCGATGCAACAGGTCTGTGGCCCACGCCGGTTGTTTCACCGTTGGGTTACTCGTTGAATGTGAATGCGAAAGGTGAGAAGAAAAAGATTGCCCTGGAATTGTTAAAGTGGCTCACTTCTTCGAAGGTTGAACTGCGTTTCACCAAAGTCTCAGGTTCTATTCCATCGCGTGTTGATGCCTTTGCTGACCCACAGGTGCGCGATAATCCGCTCGTCAGTGCTTCACTGAACCAGTTGATAGTGGGAAGAGTTTTGCCACCCATAACCGAGATGCGCTGGATTTGGGACGCCATGCGCCCAAGCTATCAGGGCATTTTTACCGGGCGTGTAACGCCGAAGCAAGCAGCAAAGGATATGCAGGCGCTGGCTTTGAAATTGATAAAAGAAAATCGGGAATGAAATGGGAAATTCCAGACTAAACCGGCTGGCGTATTTGTACACCATGCCTGCTTTAATCGTTATGGCCCTGGTTGTGCTGTATCCGTTTATCTACAATGTTGTGATTTCGTTTTCCAACATGAACCTGACCCATTTCCGCGACTGGCGACTCATCGGGCTGAAAAACTATATCACCGTTATCAACGACAAATCGTTTTGGTATTTTTTTTATAAAACCGTATTGTGGACCGGGCTCAATTTATTTTTTCATGTCACTATTGGTGTCACCCTTGCGCTTGTTTTAAATAAAAATATAAAGGGAAAATCATTTTTTCGCACGCTGTTGATTTTGCCCTGGGCTGTACCGCAATACATTACCGCGCTGACGTGGCGCGGCATGTTCAATTCGCAATACGGAGCCATCAGTATCATGCTGCAGAAATGGTTCGGCATCAGCATACCCTGGCTAACTACGGAATGGGGCGCGTTCGCTGCTTGCTTAATAACGAATATTTGGCTCGGATTTCCATTCATGATGGTCATTGCGCTGGGCGGCCTGCAAAGTATACCGGATGAACTGTACGAAGCCGCCGAAATCGACGGTTCTTCGTGGTATCACAAGTTGAAAAATATCACTATCCCGCTGCTCAAGCCGGTTATGATTCCCGCAATTACTCTCGGCGTCATTTGGACTTTTAACAATTTCAACGTCGTTTGGCTCGTCAGCAACGGCGGCGAACCCTCGGACAAGACGCACATTTTGGTTTCCTGGGTTTACAAAACCGGGTTTACCTACTTTCGTCTCGGCTACGCTGCGGCATTTTCAATGATCATTTTTTCTATTCTTGTAATCTTTGGCTGGAATTTTATCAAAAAGACAAAAGCAACGGAAGCGGTGTATTGACAAGCTCTTTAGGAAAATGTTATAATATAGTTGAAATAAAGATTTCCGGTAAGTATATTCAAAGTGTTTAGATTGTGTTACTCGAGTAACTAACTAAAGATAAAAGAAATGAGAAATGGTGAATAGAGAAATTGCCGGAAAATGGTTTAAACAGGCAAAACATGATTTGTTGTTGGCTGAGAGGAATATATCGATTGAGGGAGTGGATAAAGCAGAGCGTATTTTTAAAAGCCTGAGAAAAAAGTATAAGGAAATTGATAATGCGTGATCCATGGATAATGAAGTTTAAACAAAGCATCGTTCCTTAGAGACCTTTATGAGAAAACCCAGAGAATTATCAGTAAGAGGCAGGGCGCTCAGCTATCTTTTCCTCTCATTTTTTTCTTTATTCGCGATTTATCCGATTTTGCGGGTCATCGCCATTTCTCTGCGCCCCGGTGATCGCTTACTCAGCAAATCCCTTGCTTTCATTCCCGCGGATGCAACGTTGAATACGTACGTCAAATTATTTACACAAGAACCTTTCTTGCGCTGGATGGCGAACAGCCTCGTCGTTTCTCTTTCAGTTACGCTTGTTGGCGTAGGATTGGCTGCAACGGCCGGCTATGCTTTTTCCCGCTTTAAATTTCGCGGCCGGGATTCTGCTATGATCGGGCTTATTACAACGCAGATGTTCCCTGTTACCATGCTCCTGTTGCCGCTTTTCATCATGCTCATCAAACTGCATTTGTATGATAATTATCTTGGCTTGATCGTCGCCTATTCTGCCACTGCATTACCCTTTACAACCTGGCAAATGAAAGGGTACTATGACACAATTCCCTTCAGCCTCGAGGAGGCGGCCAGTATTGACGGCTCTTCACCGGGAAGAACATTTTGGCAAATCGTTCTCCCTTTGGCTTCTCCCGCTCTCGTGATTACAGCCTTGTTCTCTTTTATGACAGCCTGGTCGGAATATCTTGTCGCTGCGGTCTTGATTCAGAACAAAAATTTGTTTACATTACCCCTTGGTCTAAAGACTTTCCAATCAAATATGGAAGTGGCGTGGGGATTGTATTCTGCCGGCGCAGTTATCGTCAGCATCCCCGTCGTCGTGTTGTTTTTGTTCCTGAGCCGTTGGCTGGTCTCAGGACTAACTTTAGGAAGTGTGAAAGGATGATAAAAAGTGAAAGATTTATTTGCTCAAGCAGAGGGCGCGTCACTCGATAAAAGCGAGCTGGGAAATATTATAACTTCATGGAATTATAAACCACCCAAGTCGAACAAATTTCTATTTTCTGTTTTGGGCGTTATCGGAGCCCTTGTCGTTTTTGCGATGATATATGGTGGAAATGTTTTGCCATGGATAAAACGCATTCCCAGTATTTTAATCTACGCGCTGATTTTTCTCATCAGCCCTCTGCTAAAATATTTTACCGGCTTTGGCAAAGATCAATTTTGGACCTTGTACGAACATGGCTATTCTGTTCGTTATCAAGGCAAGAACAGCACTGGAGAGGAGAGAATCGGTTGGTGGCGCGATTTTTCCGGCTGTAATTATGATTCCCAAGGCGTCAAATTGATTCCTGCCAGTCCTTTCCGTAAAGCTGTGCGAATGAATACGATTACCAATATTACGGAGGTCTATTCCATAGCACGGGAAAGAATCAGCATGACACGCGCCCAGGTACTGGAAAAATCTGTACCTGTTCCGGCCAGACCCAGGACAAAAGAGCAACGGCACATTCAAAAGATTGAGAGCAGAACCCGCCAGGAGCATTCTTCTCGTAATGATGTGTGGAAAAGTTTTTTGAGCGGAGACTATTCTGAACCGGGGAAATAGGTGCAACAAAAAGATTGGACGAAAAAATTTGGGGGAATGAAAATTCTATGGATGATTCCCGGCCTTACTGTGCTTTTTTTTATGGATGATTTTCTAATGGTCATTCTCGTTGAAAAGTTGCAAATTTTCAAGGTGAGTGGCTATTTTTATGATATTTTATTGGCGTGGTTATTTATAGTGAGTGCTGTCCTCGCTTATGCTGTCTTTTATACTATGCGTCGCAAGCCGACAACCGGCGCATTGGGTATGATTGGTGAAAAGGGAAAAATATTGTCAAAAAGAGGCGGTTACTGGCAGGTTGATGTTCGCGGAGAAATATGGCGTTGTGAAAGCGGCGAATTGCTAAAGGCCGGCGATCATGTTTTCGTCGAAGGGGTTGAAGGAATTATTCTCAAGGTATTGAAAGCCGGCAAACAGCAGGCGTTGAAATAACTATTTGTCATGTTGGAGAAAAGAATTGCCCGAGCTGCCCGAAGTTGAAACGATCCGCAGAGGGCTGGAACCTGCCCTTTCTTCCCACAGAATTCTTTCCGTTAGAATCCTTACTAAAAAGCTGAGATGGGAAATTATACCGCGTGATTTTGAGGATTACGTTGTAAATAAATCCATTACCGGCCTTTCGAGACGTGGGAAATATATCGTCATGCATCTTGATAACAGAGCTGCCGTAGTTATTCATCTGGGAATGAGTGGTAGGCTATGCCTCTTTGAGCAAACTGAGGATGTTGAAAAACACACACACATAATATTTAATCTTTCCAATAGGATGGAGCTTCGCTTCCGTGATCCGCGCCGTTTCGGCTCTGTTGAGGTCGCCCCACCGTATTCAATCGCTTCTTTTCCGCGTTTTGCACACCTTGGCGTCGAGCCTTTGTCAAGCAATTTTAATTTTCAATATATGAAAAAAAAGACAGAAAATTCCACAAGGGCGATTAAACTCGTTTTAATGAATGCGAAAATTGTTGTCGGGATAGGAAATATTTACGCAAATGAATCGCTTTTTTATAGCCGAATTGATCCTTGCCGGATTGCCAGGTCGTTGTCGGAAAAAGAAATTAAAAAACTGGTCAAATCTGCGAAAATGGTTCTAAACGCAGCCATTAAAAAAGGGGGAACAACTTTGAATGATTTCAGGAATGCTTATGGTGAACCGGGGTTTTTTCAGCTAGAACTGGCAGTCTACGGTCGTGCAGACCTGCCCTGTTCTGAATGTGGAAACCCAATTCACAAAACCGTACTCGGGGGACGCAGCACATTTTTTTGTCCCAATTGCCAAAAATAGTGACTTTTCATAATGACCAACAAATTATTATTGACAATGTTGAAAATTATGTTAATTTATTTAAATCTAAACCGGTTCAATTTTACCGTTTGTTTGAGTCGTTGCTTTTCGCTTAATTGGACAAGGTCAACACGTTTACTATAATCAGTGGAGGATCAAATGTCAAAAAAAGATGATGTATCACGCCGTGAATTCATTTCTAACGGCGTAAAGACAACTGCTGCTGTCGCTACCGTAAGTGCGGTAATGGGCAGCACAATTCCAAGCACAGTGCTTGGTGCGAATGACCGCATTCGCATTGCTGTTTCCGGCATACATGGAAGAGGAAAAAGTCATATTAAAAATTGGGCTAAAATTCCGGGTGTTGAAATCGCTTATCTTATTGATCCGGATACGAATTTGTTTCCATCTCGTGTAAAAATGGTTGAGGATTTAACCGGAAAAAAACCAAAAACAGTGACTGATATTCGGGTTGCATTAGAGGATCAGAATCTGGATGCTATTTCAACAGCATGTCCTGATCATTGGCACGCATTACAAGAAGTATGGGCCTGTCAGGCAGGGAAACATGTTTATGCCGAGAAACCGCTTTCTCATGGCATTTGGGAAGGCCGCAAAATGGTTGAGGCAGCGCGCCGGTATAATCGGGTAGTTCAGGTTGGCATGCAGAACAGAAGTATCTATGGCGTCAGGAAGGCCATAGAATTTCTTCAATCCGGCGAGCTTGGTGAAATTTATATGGCTAAAGGGTTGTGCTTCAAACCGCGTGACTCTATAGGCCACGAATTGAATGCTCCGGTACCTGAAGGCCTTGTTTGGAATTTGTGGCTGGGCCCGGCTTCCTGGCGACCATACAATCCGCAGTTTGTCCCTTATAAGTGGCACTGGTTCTGGGATTTTGGTTGTGCTGATCTTGGCAACCAGGGACCGCATCAAATGGATATTGCTCGTTGGGGATTAGGAAAAAACACATTTCCGCAAAAAGTTAAATGTGTCGGCGGAAAATTTGCCTTTCATGATGACCAGGAAACCCCTAATACGCAAATGGCAACGATGGAATGGGACGATGGGAAAATTCTCCAGTTTGAAGTTCGTGGACTATACACAAATAACGAAGATGGAATTCGTATCGGTAACCTCTTTTTTGGCACAAAAGGGTGGATGCATTTGAACGGAGACAAATGGACGACTTATTTTGGCCGCAAGAATGAACCGGGGCCGAAATACGATGGTGCCGGGCAGGTCGCGGATCCGAATAACCTCGCAGGATCGGGTGGTTCTGCACATTTTAAAAACTTTATCGATGCAGTCCGCGCAGATGACTATAAGCTTTTGAATGCTGATGTATTGGAAGGATTTAAATCCACAACTCTGTGTCATTTAGCGAATATTTCTTATCGTGTAGACAGTGAATTGGAATTCGACGGAAATACCGAAAGGTTTATTGGGAATGAGAGAGCGAACGGCCTGTTGAGGCGACATTATCGCTATCCTTTCGTCGTTCCTGAAGTTGTTTAAAATGCGCACAAGAGCAAGTCTGTCCCGGGCGGGAATTTTCCCGCCTTTTTTATGAGAAACTCTTTCATGAGAACCTCGTAAAAAGTCGCAATAAAAGGGCAGGTATTCCTGCGCCAAGCGAAATTTTCAAAAAAAACGCCAAAGGATTTCGCTATGAAGA
>JAACEJ010000440.1 GCA_011682565.1 Actinomycetota bacterium
CCCGGGACTCAAAATGCCGGTCGGCGATTCTCTAATCGACCTCAAGGATCAGATTCCAAAGGAAAAGGAAATCTATATCGGACTTTTACGCGAAATGGTGCTTGACGATATGGTGAAGCGAAAGATTAAAGAGAAGCAACTGGACAATCGGGGTAACATTCGTCATGCCCTCAAACACCTCGAGGATAAGCTTACCCTGCAACAGTTGCACGCCGAGATGCATGAAAAAGACAGAATTCCTGTTGGTGAGGTTGAGATTCAGCAGTACTATGACGAAAATCGCAGCCGTTTTGGCGACAGGCCGTTGTACAAAGCGCGCGATGAAATCAAGCAGATATTAGCCTCTCAAAAAGAAAACGACTATGTGGCCAACTATATCAGCGAATTAAAGGATGCCGCCACCATCACCAAAAACTATGAGATTCTGCGCGTGCCCGAGCCCGGCGAGCAGGAGTTGCGAGAGGTTTATGAGAAAAACAAAGAAACGTATCGTGAACCGGAAAAGTGGATCATCAAAGTGATCCTGATGGCCGACACCACTGTGAATGCCGGGGACAATGCTCAGAGAGCCTGGGCCAAACTGGGATCCGGCGAGCGCTTTGCGTCTGTGGCAAAAACATTCGGCAAAGACAGCACGTTCAGCACGATGGAATACATCATCGGGGCCCGTGCCAAGGCTTTTGATGAAGCGGTTGCATCACTGAACCCGGGAGAATACAGCAAACCCTTTCAGGACAACGGAAAATATTTCATCGTTCGATTGACGGAAAAAATTCCGGCAGCCGACATTCCTTTTGCAACAGTAAGGGACGTGATTCGCCGTCTGTTGACGAATGAACGAGAACTGAAATTGTACAAAGAGAATAAGGACAAGACTCTGTTCACCCTGCACGGGCGTCGTTTTACACTCGATGATTTTTATCAGGAATTCAGGGAACTATCGCCTGCCGAACAGGAAAAACACCGTTCGTATGACCAACGGGTAAAGCTGGTCGACAGTATGATCGAGCGGCTGCTGTTGTTGGAGGATTCTTATGACCGTATGCTCGATGCTAAAAACAAAGAAGAGGTCGAACACGTGCGGGAAGACATCCTCAAACAGGCATTGCACCGCGAAGAGGTTGATCAGAAACTGGAGGTCAGCGATGAGGAGGTGAAAGAATTTTATCAGGGCAATAAAGATAAATTTAAAACGCCGCCGAAAGTTAAAGTAAGCTTGATCGTGGTGCAGCGCGGCGACGACGAGAATGCCGATAAAAAAGCAAAAGAAAAGATCGATGAAGCCTTTAAAAAATTAAAATCAGGTTTCCTGAAAAAAGGGGCGCCGTTTGAGCAAGTTGCCGGCCAATACTCTGAGGACTCGCGTACCGCCCAAAATGGCGGCAAAGTGGACTTTTGGATTAGCGAAACAGGCGATCCGCTGTATGAAATGTTCAATCATCCACTGCACCAGGAAATCATGAATTTGAAACAGGGAAAAATCAGCAAACCTTTCCCGCTGGAACAAAACTATCTGATCGTGAAAATACGCGAGAAACAACAACCGCAACAACAATCTTTTGAGGAGGTGAAAGAGCATCTGAAGGAAGACCTGAAACTTGCAAAGCATGACGAGCTAACCGCTAAAATGTACAACGATCTGATCGACCAGGCAAATCTGGTGATCTATGATCAGGTACTGGAAACGATTATTAACAAACAGGAAGAGGTGAATAGTTCACAATGAATCGAAAAGAAAAAACAGTCCTAGTCGCTATTGCCGCCAACCTGGTGCTCGTGAGCCTAAAGTTTTTTCTGGCTTCGCTCTCCGGCAGCGTTGCTCTAAAGGCGTCGGCATGGCATTCTTTTTCGGATATTATCCCCTCGCTGGTAGTGCTGATGGGCCTGATCCTGGCTCGCCGGGAAGACACCGAGGCGACCAGAGGCATCAGCCGCATCGAAAACATTATCGCCATTATTGTGTCCGGATTTATTTTCTACGTGGGCATAGAAATCGTGCGGGATGTACTTTCCCATGGAGCAGAGAAGTTGAGCAATGTGCCGCTGGTGGCGGTGATTTCACTGCTCTCTATCGCTATCACTTACTTTATGTCGCGCTACCAGATTTTTGTCGGTCGCCAGACCAATTCTCCCGGCCTCATCGCCAACGGCACTCACGCCCGCGTCGACATGTACAGCTCCATTGTCGTAGTCGTGGCGCTGGTGGGCTATATCATGGGATTTGCCACACTGGACAGAATTGCCGCCGTCATCATCGTGCTGTTAATTCTGAGCAATGGGCTGGAGGTCCTTGGCAGCGCCGTTAAAGCATTGCGACGCGGCGGATTCCTGAGTTTTTCCTACAAAGGCGAGGAAGTGTTGCTGGTAAATCTCATAAGAAAGGCCCGTCGTTTTGCCATGATTGGGCTTATCCTGGCAGCTCTGGTCTATCTTGCTTCAGGGGTTTACAGTGTACAATGGAACGAAGAGGCTATCGTCAATCGCTTCGGCAAACCCGTTCGGCAGGTGGAGGCGGGACTACATTACCGTCTGCCCTGGCCTTTTGAAACGGTGAACCGGATCGGCGTGCATGATGTGCGCACGGAAAAAATCCCCTCTTCACTCATGCTCACCGGCGATGAGAATCTCATTGAAATAGAAGCCGTGGTCCATTATCAGGTGAAAGATGCTTTTGCGTTCATTTACAATCTATCGGATGCCAGGGAACTGGTGAACAGTGTAGTGGAATCGGCGCTGCGTCATCAAATCAATCAAAATTCCATTGATTTTATTCTCACCGAAGGCAAAACAGAAATACAACAGCAGGCCCGGAAAGTGGCACAACAGACGCTCGACGATCGAAATGCCGGCATCCGCCTCCTGATCGTGCAGTTGACAAAAGATTCTCCCCCGGCCGATGTCATGGAGGCCTTTCGCGACGTGGCCAGCGCCCGCGAAGACAGGAGCACGTATATCAATGAAGCCCTGGCTTATCAATCCGAGATCGTTCCCAAAGCGCGCGGCGAGGCCCAAAAAATGGTCGAGGATGCTCTGGCCTATCGGGAGAAAAAGATTCGGACCGCTACCGGCGATGCCAGCCGCTTTTTGAGCAAGTTGCGCGAATATCAAAAAAGTCGAGACATCACCGAAAGGCGGCTTTACATTGAAGCCATGGAAAAAATCCTCGCCAATGTAAACAAGTTTATTCTCGATGAAAAGGTGCAAACAGATAACACTGAATTGTGGTTTTTAAAAGGTCGGTTGAATAAGAACTTTATTGAGGAGGTCAAGAAGCCATGAAGAGTCATAAAACCATCCTGTTGGCAGCATTCGTATTTCTCATCATTGTGCTAAATTCCATGCTGTTCACGGTAAATCAAACGGAATATGCAGTGGTAACACAATTTGGCAGACCGGTGCGGGCCATTACCCAACCGGGACTGAACTGGAAACTACCCGACCCGATTCAAAATATCCAGCGTTATGACAACCGCCTCAAGGTGTACACGCCCCGGGTTGCGGAATTTCTGACCCGCGACAAGAAAAACGTTATGGTGGAAAGTTTTACCATCTGGCGAATTCAGGATCCGGTAATTTTTATGAAGACCTTGAAGACCTTCTCCACCGCTCAGGAGCGCTTGAACGACGTGGTGTTCTCCGAATTGGGCGTTTCGCTGGGGCGCTACGATCTGGACGATCTGGTAAATGTTGCCGAAGACAGCCTGGAGCTGCCGGAAATGATGGTGCAGATGCAGGAGATAGCGGATCGAAAACTGAGTGATTATGGAATTCAGGTCACCGATGTCCGGGTAAAAGTGTTGAACTTTCCCGAGAAAAACAAGCAAAGCGTCTTTCAGCGCATGCGAGCTGAGCGGGAGAAAATGGCGCGGCTTTATCGTTCCCAGGGTACTGAAGAATCTTCCAAGATTCGCGCCACCGCCGACAAAGAAAAAACCCTGATCCTCTCTGCCGCTTACGAGAAAGCTGAAAAAATAAAAGGCGAGGGCGACGCCCAGGCCATTAAAATCTATGCTAATGCCTTTCAGAAGGATGCGGAGTTTTATGAATTCACTCGTTCCCTGCAAGCTTATGAAAAGCTTAT
>JAACEJ010000441.1 GCA_011682565.1 Actinomycetota bacterium
TGCTGGAACGGCACGTTTTACACCCATTTTGTAAAACTGACTCCCGTCACTATCGACGGCGTCGATGAAGCCGCGCAACTGAGCCTCAGCAATCCCATGGACATAAATCGTGGCGTTGCCACGCACGAAATGGCGGTTTCGATTCTTGAAGAATATTTGCGCCGCAGAAAAAGCACGGACGCATTTGCCGAATGGTTCTCCATCGATCCCGCTTTTCCCGACGGCATTTTCGGTGACGAAAAAATCGTCAGGGGCGCTTATTGTAACGGCGGAATTATGCCGCTGGTTGGCGGGGAGCTTGCAAAAGCAGCATTCGATCACGGTTTCGAGTCTTATGGCGTGGACATTTTGAAAAGGTATTACGATATGATTGCCGCGACCGGAGAAACCTATCTCTGGTATTTTCCTGACGGCTCACATGCAACGATCGAAACAAGCACGAGTCCTGATGCATCCCCAACCGACGGCTATGGTTCAAGCGCGATGCTTTATGCTTTGCTGGAGGGGCTGGCTGGAATTGAGGATAAACTCAAGCTCTACAAAAAAAGCAAAATATCTCCTCGCTGGGCCGCTGCCGATGTTAATGAAGCAAAAGTTAGTACCCGTTATGAAAATTCCGATCACGGTATAGGCTACACCTACAAATGCGATGATCGGCACATCTCACTTGATGTTCAGGCGCAGGATTCAGAGGTTACTTTTCATGTGCTTTTACCCGAAAAGGCAACTGCCCATACTGTTGAAATCGATGGCAATTTGAAATCTTTTACTCTTCACAAAATCGAACAATCTGTTTATGTGGATTTTGATTATAAAATTGAAAACCACACCCGTGTTAAAATCAGTTTAAAATAGAGACTGGAAAAATGAAAGGCGAGATGTTTTTGCAAGCCTTGGCGCCGGTTATCGACAATCTCTCGTTGGGGCAGAAAAAGGTTTTTGCGACATCAATAAATCGTTTTACCGCAAGTGGTATTGTTTTTATTGGTCTGACAAAATATTAATTTACTTGGAATGGATTCAAAAATGAATGAGAAAACATATATCAAAACCGGACAAAAAGAGTTTGATGAGTTTTATCCCAGGATCAAGGCCTTTCTTCAGAATGATGATCTGGAAATGACGATCGACGGCAAAAAGATACGCGGCTATCGCTCACCGGACGGAAAGTCGATCTGGATTCGCGATCATAGCGATATTATGCGCGGTTTTAAATATTACGAAACGGATATGAAATCGACGGTGGAACACTTTGCGGAAACACAGGCGTCAAATGGTCGCATCTTTGATTTTTTCACCATCTATCCGGAAAAGCTTCCTTCGGAGAAAGAAAACTGGAACAAGTATGTCCGTGTGGCTGTGGAAGCCGATGTGGAATTCCGTTTTGTAAAAGCTGCTTTTCTCGCCTGGCAGGCAACCGGAGATGATGACTGGATTGTAAAATTGCTTCCTCAACTCGAAAAAGCGCTCAATTATATTCTCACCAATCCCTGGCGTTGGGACGAAAAGACACAACTCGTAAAACGTCCGTATACGGTCGACACCTGGGATTTTGCTTATACTGCAGGAAAACATGACTGGCTGCAATTTCAAATTACCGACGATACTTTTTGGGGAATTATGCACGGAGATAACAGCGGCTATTTTGAGGCTTTTCAAATTATGGCCTTGCTGTCTGATTATTTTGGCAATAAAAACAAAAAAGAGTATTGGTCAAACCTTGCCGGAGAGCTACAGGACAGGATGAACAAAGTGTGCTGGAACGGCACGTTTTACACCCATTTTGTAAAACTGACTCCCGTCACTATCGACGGCGTCGACGAAGCCGCGCAACTGAGCCTGAGCAATCCCATGGATATCAATCGTGGCGCTGCCACGCATGAAATGGCGGTATCGATTCTCGAAGAATATTTGCGTCGCAGAGAAAGCACGTCCGCATTTGCCGAATGGTTTTCCATTGATCCTGCTTTTCCCGACGGCATCTTCGGTGACGAAAAGATCGTCAGGGGCGCTTATTGTAATGGCGGAATTATGCCGCTGGTAGGAGGGGAGCTTGCCAGAGCTGCTTTTGATCATGGCTTTGAGTCTTATGGCGTGGATATTTTAAAAAGATATTATAACATGATCTCCCGGGAGGGAGAAACTTTTCTCTGGTATTTTCCTGACGGCACACATGCAACCATTAGAAAAAGTACAAGTCCTGATGCATCCCCAACCGACGGCTGGGGTTCCAGCGCCATGCTCTATGCTTTGCTGGAAGGACTGGCTGGAATTGAGGATAAACTCAAGCTGTTCCAAAAGAGCAAAATTTCACCTCGTTGGGCGGCTGCTGATGTTGATGAAGCGCAAGTTCGCATCGCTTATGAAAATTCTGACCACGGCATCGGTTACTCCTATCAATGCGATGATCACAAAGTTTCCCTTGATGTTCAGGCGCAGGATTCTGAGATTTCTTTTCATGTCCTTTTGCCGGAAAAGGCAACTGCGCATTCTGTTGAAATTGACGGCAGCGGGAAGAGCTTTTCACTTAACAAAATCGAAAAATCTGTTTATGTAGATTTTAATCATAAAGTTGAGAACAAGTCCAACATTAAAATTAATTTAAAATAGAGACTGGAAAAATGAAAAGACGAAATTTTTTACAAGCCCTGGCTGTGTTGACGGGAGGCCTTTCGCTGGGACGGGAAAAAGTTTTCGCAGGATCAATGGAGAGCAAAGCATTTCAGGAAAGTTTGGTCGGATTACAGCCTTTATCATCCAGGTTCTGGGAAATGATCAAACAGCAATTTTTGCTGCCCGCTGATTACGATTATTTCAATACCGGAGGACTCGGCGCGTCTCCTTTTGGTGTCATTGAAATGGTTAAAAACACCACAACTGAACTGGAAGTGTATCCCCAGCCTGGACACGATATGAAGAAATGGTGGGAGATAAAAGAAAAATGCGCGCAAGTTTTTTCCGCATCCTGCAGCAAAGAAGAAATCGCCCTCACAAGTTGCGCCACCGAAGGCAACAACATTGTCGTTAACGGTCTGCCACTCAGGCGGGGTGATGAAATCATTACCAGCACCCACGAACATGCCGGTCTGATTATTCCGCTGCTGAACCGAATGCAACGGGACGGCATTGTCATTAAAAGTTTTGATCCTGATATGAAGAGCGGGTTGGGAAATGTTGAGCGCATTAACAGCCTGATCACAAAGAGAACAAGACTCGTTTTTGTCAGCCATTTTACCTGTACCACCGGCCAAAGATTTCCCGAAAAGGAAATTGGTCAACTTGCAAAAGACAAGGGACTTTGGTTTGCACTCGACGGCGCCCAGACTGTCGGTAACATGCCCATCAATGTAAAAAAATACGATTGTGATTTTTATGCAATAAGCGGACACAAGTGGCTTTTGGGGCCTAAACGTACCGGTATCTTTTATGTAAAGAAAAATCTGCTTGATACATTGCGACCTGTTACCGCGGGCGCTTATTCGGATGAAAGTCATGATATTTTTAAAAAGACATTAACACTGAATCCAACGGCGCAGCGTTATGAATATGCCACGGAAAACAGCGCTTTGTATTATGGGCTTGAAACCGCCATCGATTTTATGAATACCATCGGGTTGGAAAAAGTCTGGCAGCACAATAAAAAGCTGGCCGAACAATTCTATCGCGGTTTACAGAAAATTCCTCAGGTTGAAATTCTTTCACCGCAACAGGAAGAATACAGAACATCATTAATCAGCTTTAAACTGAAAAATATTGCTTACAGAAAAGCAGGGGCCTATTTAACGGAAAAGAAAAGAATGCGTGTCCGCGTTGTCCCCGAAGCGCATTTGGATGGCATCCGCATTTCGCTGCATGTGTACAACAATGAAGAGCAAGTGGAGCGGCTGCTGGTGGAAATTAATAAACTGGCTCGCGGCAAAGTATTCTAAAATTACGTGGCCGGGATGAAAACAATATCCGGTTTCCGGCCACCCCACTTGAATCTATTGCTATCTGTAGAGTGTGAATACTGCTAAATCCCCCTTTGAAGGGGGACGGTTTCGCCGCAGGCGGAACCAGGGGGA
>JAACEJ010000442.1 GCA_011682565.1 Actinomycetota bacterium
TTTGATGAAAAAGGCGGCCGTATTATTATTTCCACTCGTCTGGTACAGCTCTTGCCAAAATCAAAAAACATGGCAGGCCTCCATGACTACATCGAATTGCAAATACAGGATACCGGCAAGGGCATTCCCCCCGGTCTTTTGAATAAAATCATACAACCTTATGTCTCATCCAAGACGGGCGGCACCGGACTCGGGTTGAGCATTGTGCAAAAAGTTATGGACAGCCACGGCGGCGAATTCCACATCACCAGCCAGGAAGGTGTAATGACAACAGTCACGCTTCGTTTCCAGGCAGAAATCAAAAAAGACATCTGAAACGCTGCGCAACTTGTGAATCGTACATCGTTTTGCGACCTGAGATTCTGGCACACGGATTGCTGAAAGCATCTCGCAAACAAACCAATATATTTGTTTGTAACAAGACTTTTTGCGCCATTTCATTGCAAGAGAAACGGAATGGAGCAATGACAATAAAGCAGGATGAAATATACCCTTAAAGCAGGGGAAGCTTATGCCGCAACAAACTATTTTTGTCGTCGATGACGACCCGTCCGTCAACAGAATTTTAACAAAAATCCTTTCCAGCGAAGGCTATTCTGTGCTTGCTGCCACTACGGGCAAAGAGGCGCTGGAAGTTTTTTCGGAAAATGAATTTGATCTGGTTTTAATGGACATGCTGCTGCCCGATGCAGACGGCATCGAACTGGCGCAGCAAATGCTTGCAACCAAAGCAGGCATCCCAATTATTCTGATCACAGCGCACGGCAACGTTCCCAAAGCCGTTGAAGCCATCAAACTGGGTCTGTATGATTTTCTGGAAAAACCGTTTGACCGTGAACGGCTAATGATTACGATTAAAAATGCACTTTCATGGGGAGAAGCGCAACTCCAGCTTCAGCACTACCGGCATAACTCGCTGGCGGACTATAAAATGGTCGGCCAATCCACAGCCATGAAAAAAGTGTATGCAATGATTGAAAAAATCGCTCTGTTGGAAACACCGGTGCTCATTCTCGGCGAAAACGGCGTCGGCAAGGAATTGGTGGCACAGGCCATACACAATAAAAGTCCCAGAGCAAAAAAGCAGATGGTGAAAATCAATTGTCCTGCCATTCCGGATACGCTGCTGGAAAGCGAACTTTTTGGTCATACCAGGGGAGCCTTTACCGGCGCACATACAGCGCACAACGGACGCCTGCTCATGGCCGCCGGCAGCACCTTGTTTTTAGACGAAATAGGTGACCTCAGTCTCGACGCCCAGGCCAAACTTTTGCGCTTTCTGGACAGCGGCGAAATCCAGCGCGTCGGCTCTACCGAAACCATCCGCGTGGATGTCCGCATCATCGCCGCGACAAACCAGGACCTGCTGCAAATGGTTCACGACCGCACCTTTCGCCAGGATTTGTACTATCGCCTCGAAGTCTTTCCCCTTACCGTCCCGCCGCTTCGTCGGCATCGCGAAGATATTTCGCTTTTACTGGAACATTTCATCAGCGAATATACCGCCAAAAAAGGCACGCTCAAGCCAAGCCTCTCTCCTACCGCATTACATTACCTCACCAGCTATGACTGGCCCGGCAACATTCGCCAGTTGCAGCACCTTGTCGAACGCATGTTGATTCTTTTCAACCAGGAAATCATCGACCTCGAACACGTCAGGTTTCTGCTCACCGCACCGGAAGAACAGCCATCCACCGCTGAATCAGAAAATAAAACATTAAGCAGCGCGCGCAGGAATTTCGAAAAAGAACACATCCTCTCAGTCCTCGCCGAAACCAACGGCAACGTAACCAAAGCCGCAAGAATACTTGGCGTGGACCGGGCAAATTTGTATCGCAAGATGGAGGGGTTGGGGATAAAAGGAAAAGTGATGTTAATATGATGACAGCGGGTGTTGCAAAATTACTACACAGTCATTCTTTGCAACTACTACTTTGACCATCCTTTTGCAGTAATAACTTTTGTCAATCTTTTATTGTTAATGAGCACACAAAACCAGCCACTTGTTGTCACTTAAAAACCGAACATTTTCAGGATAACTGAAAAACGACCCAAAGATGCATCGCATTTTTTTCAATTTTCTATTGCTTTATTTATAATTTCCCGTATATTTATTAAAAAAGATCGCTTTATTTAAATCGCAGGATAACGCAGGATAACGATGTCTGTAAACGCAATACAAAAAAAAATCAATGTGGAATTCACCTACGATGATATTGTCGAGTTTGGTCAGGAGGGTGATCACTGGGAATTATTCGAGGGAGAGCTTATTGTGTCGCCACCGCCGAATGTAAAGCATCAGATTGTAGTTGCTAATATGCTTTCTTTGCTTGGTGAATTTGTTCGTAAGAATAAATTAGGTCGGTTGTTGCCGTCTCCGATAGGCATCTATTTTGATGCAAAAACATTTTTCGAGCCGGACATTTTGTTCATCAGCAATAAGAATAAAGATCGAATTAAAATAAACTATATCAAAGGCGCGCCGGACCTGGTGGTGGAAATTATCTCTCCCGAAAGTGCCAAAAGAGACCGGGGATACAAGTTCAAGCGTTATGCTCTGGAGGGTGTGCGGGAATATTGGATAGTGGATCCGATAAATGAAAATGTTGAAGTTTATGCGCTAACGGAAAATGGCTTTCAATTATCAGGACGGTTTAGCGGAGAGGAAAAAGTTCGTTCCAATATTTTTAAAGAGTTTGAATTTAAAGTAGCCGAACTTTGGGATTGAAAACGATCAAATCACATCAACATTTTCATATTGTTGCGTCTTCGCATAAGCGTGTTGGGCGCAAATATCATAATCACACTTTTCAAATCCGATACCATATCCATCATCAATAATTTTGGCAGTTGAAAAGACTTTTGGATCATTCAGCGGTTCAGCAATATTGGTGAACTCGTCCTCAATTACAAAGAATCCCTCTGTTCCATCATCAAATTTTAGAAAAAGCTTTCGATACATCAGGACTTTTAAGAAAATAATTTTTTTCATGATCTACTCCAATGGTTCAATCTTTTTTAAACTTAATTTCTCCCTCGCCAAGCTCCAGTTTTCATGCAGATCAACTTGATGGATAAGAATCCATTCAACAACAAGTCCGGCAACTCGCGGGGGGTACTTTGCCGGTCAGGACTTTCCCATCGAAATCAAACTCTGCCACGTACTCCGCATATCGAGCATGCAGGTGAGGAGGAACATGATCGGAATAGTACATGTATATTGATATTCCAAAAAATTCAGATACCTTGGGCATACGAAAACTTGCCATCTTTGAAAGTAAGCAAAATATTTTTATGTATACACACTAAAATAGTATTAATTATCTTAAAAATCAAATATTTTCGTCTGTATTATTTAAAACCTCAGTTATGAGTGGGAAAAATAAGATTTGCCAGCAATACCAAGAATGACTTGATATTAGCCTGAACAAGTCACTCCTGCAGCATACGCCGGAATGACTCGCCTGTGCATTGTTATGAAATATTGCTCACATTTTCCACCCGCAAGTAAGATACTGTAGTATTAATTTTATAGGAGATAAGTTTAAACATTATACTGTGGAGGACGTTCAGGAACATTGGATCGTTGATCCGATCAATGAAAACGTTGAGATTTATGCATTAACTGAAAATGGTTTTCAACTATCCGGGCGATTTAGCGGAGGGGAACAAGTTCGCTCTAATCTTTTTAAAGAGTTTGAATTTAATGTGGCTGAACTTTGGGATTGAAAAATATTTGCAGAATCAAGTACAAGTTAATAAAAAGCCCACCAAGAAACACACATCATTTTTTCTTGCAAATTTTATCGCCTGTTTGGAATATTCAATAGTCCATCTCATATCTCCAAATCCTCTTTGTAGGCGGCTGTACTTTTTTCGGGCCTGCCATACACATTTTCAATTTCCTGCATTTCTTCTTGGGAAACATACGGTAAGGATTGAATAAAAAAATCTATTTTTTCTTCTTTAATAACTTCTCTGACGGCTTCTTTTATTAAAGTTTTCAAGTCCTGTACATTACTATTAATTTCCATAATAAAACTCCTTAACCTTTTTTTCAGAAA
>JAACEJ010000443.1 GCA_011682565.1 Actinomycetota bacterium
GATTTGTTATTTTATTGTAAAGTCATTCTTTGTATAATTTTTCATTGATATTTTGGCCATCCATTACTGAGTCAATACAACAAAAAAGTTTTTTTTTGAAATGAAACTTTTTATCTTTAATTTATTGCCGGACATTATTTCCAAGTAAAAAAAAGTGCCCGATAGTCAGTTATCTTACAGAAATTGAACCAGCAAACCGGAGAATCCTCATGAATGCAACAAAAGTTCAAATTATCAGCTTTGACAACCAGACCAAAGAAGACAAGAAACTTTTAAAGAAATTTGTCGATTTTCACTGGCAACATTATAAAGATAATCCGCAATATGTGCCCCTGCTGGATTACGAATACCTCGGATTCAAACTGATCGGCATGACGGGTTTTTTTGAACCCAGGAACCTTTTTTTCAAGCACGCCGAAATGAAGTTTTTTCTCGCCATGTCGGACGGGAACATTGTCGGTCGCTGCAATGCTTTTGTAAATGAAAACCACAACAAGCACTGGCACGATAAAGTCGGTTTTTGGGGACAATTTGAATCTATCGACGATCAGGATGTCGCCAATGCGCTGATTGAGGCGGCAGCGGCATGGCTCAGATCCAAAGGCATGGAAGCCATCCGCGGGCCGCAAAACCTGCCGGTTAATGAAGCGACGCCGGGCATCATGACCGAAGGATTCGACTCCCGCCCGGTGATGTATTACCAATACAACAAACCTTATTACGAAAAGCTGATACGAAACGCCGGATTTGAACAGATCAAACGCGTGCTTTCCTGGGAGGTTTCGCCGATGGAGCCCATGGTCGAACGACTGGAACGCGTTGCCCTGAAAGTAATTAAACGTTTTGATCTAAAGTTTGAAAACTGGGGAGACCGTCCGCTGGCCGAGCGCAAAAAAGAAATGTTTGAAATTTATAACGACGCCTGGAGCGATAATTTCGGTTTCGTCCCTTTCACCCGGGAAGAATTTTACTCCATTGTTGATGACATGCAATTGGTGATGGAAAAGGGATTGTTCTTTTTTATCTATATCAAAGGAGAACCCGCGGCATTTTTTGGTGGCGTTCCTAATATTGTCGAGAAAATGCTGCCTGTGCGTGGCTGCCGTCGTTGCGAACTTTTGCGCGCGGCGAAAATGTTGTTGACCAAAGGAAGCGTCAAAGGATACCGGCTCGGCTACCTGGGCGTGAAAAAGAAATTCCGCCGCATGGGCCTGGACGGTGTGATGCTGTACAAACAAAAACTTTATTCGATGAAAAAAGGTTACGAATACTGTGACATGGGCTGGGTTCTCGAAGACAATGTTCTTGTCATCCGCCTGGTAGAAATGATGGACAGTACGCCGTCAAAGACGTATACTATTTTTGAAAAAAAGATCGGGTGAGTTTTGTTTTGGCTATGGAACTAATCGAAGGGGTAAATTTAAAAGGCACATTTTCGCCATAAATAGAAATTTTGCCGACCAGGGAAATAATTGCCGGTAAACCGTACTTGCAATAAAAAAAATATTTGATTATATTTGTGGAAAAGAAAGGAAGAAATATGGCATTATTGGATGTGATTAAATACGGTCATCCAACTTTGCGGCAAATGGCGGAGCCATACAAACCCGGTGAGATTGACGGGGGATTTGTGCAGGATATGATCGAAACCATGCGTACCGAAGACGGCGTGGGGTTATCAGCGCCGCAGGTGAATGTCTCGAAAAGATTTATTGCGGTTGCGGATTCTGAAAATTTATATACTCTGGTTAACCCTGAAATCATTGCTCATAGTGAGAGTACTATTACGGATATGGAGGGTTGTCTCAGCATTCCCGGTCTTCAGGCGTCGGTAACGCGCTGGGAAAAGGTTATCGTTCGCGCATTCGATGTGGATGGAGAAAAAAAAGAGATTTCAGTGCGTGGATTATTATCCAGGGTTTTTCAGCACGAGATTGACCATTTGAACGGTGTGCTTTATCTTGACCGCGCGGATATTTCAACTTTGACCTGGATAAACGGCGGTGAGGATCATTATACGCCGACGTCGCTGGAGGAAGTGCAGCGGGAATATAAGAAGCTTTATCACGCGGAACGCCGCGAGTTGTTTTTTGAAACTGTTTAATTTTAATCGGGTATCTCAAACAAGAGGGAGGAAAAAATGGCAGATCGAAAGATTCGCTACATTCGAAAACTTTCAGGCGAAGAAGCTGTAGGAGGATATGTCATGATTCTTAAAGAGAGCCTGAAGTTATTCCCCAAACCAGGCGTACCGTTCAAGTTGAAAATTGGGGATCATGATGTAGATTCGGAAATTAAAGCCGTGGACTGCTGGTGCAGGGGGCCGAAAAAGCCTCACGTCCATTACAAAATCGACTTGACAAAGTTTTTTAAAATTTTTCGCCCGCATTTTGGCCAAACCATTGCCATTGAAAAAATTGGCGACAACCAATACGAATTAAAGTAGAAATATGAAAGCTCTCATTCTCGCTGCCGGATATGCAACCAGATTGTACCCTTTGACAAAGAATCGCCCAAAACCTTTGCTGAAAATTGCCGACAAAACGATCGTCGATTATTTGTTGGCCGGGTTTGTTGAAATGGATGTCATAGATGATGTTTTTATTGTTACGAATGAAAAGTTTTACCCAAATTTCCATGAATGGGCAGAGCGTACCGGTAAAAGCGGACGATATCCAAATTTAAATTTGCACATTGTAAATGACCGCACGTCCAGCAATGAGACGCGCCTTGGCGCAATCGCTGATATTCAATTTGTCCTGGATCATCATCATTTCCATGACGATCTGTTGATTGCTGCAGGTGATAATATTTTTCAGTTTGATTTTATCAATTTTTTGAAATTCTTCCGCGAGAAAAAAAGTGATATCATTCTTGCCCATCCAATTGACAGCGAAGAACGGCTGCGCAGTGCCGGTGTTGTCGAGGTGGATGATGATGGACGGGTTATCGGCTTTGAGGAAAAACCGGAAAATCCCCGTTCCCCGCTTATAGCTCCTGCTTTGTATATTTTTAAAAGGGAGCATCTGCATTTATTCCGGGGCTATCTCAATTTAGAGAATCCTTCCGATGCGCCCGGCAGTTTTATTGCCTGGTTGCATAAAATTGTTCCTGTGTATGCTTTTGTCATGCCGGAGCATTATTACGATATAGGAACTTATGAAATGTACAATCAGGTTTGCGCCGAGTTTGAACAGGCTGCTAATAATCTATAGCATCAAGAAAATTGAGGAATAGAATGGCTGAAAAGGTTGATCTCTTTATTGGATTTGACCTGGGGGGAACATTTTTAAAATACGCACTGGGAAACAGTCGCGGTGAAATTCTTTTCAAGAGTAAAAAACCGAGCAAAGGTGATCGATCCAAGGATGTCATTTTCAGTGTTTTTTACGAATGTATTAAAGAATTGCTTGTTAAAGCGAAAAAGAAGGGCGGAACTGTTGTCGCGATTGGAGTCGGCAGCCCCGGGGCAATAAATTTTGATAAAGGAAAGCTGGTCGGTAATACACCTAACCTGCCGCAATGGGGAGACGCACAAATCAGGAAGCGGCTGGAAGACAAATCCGGCATTCCCGTTTGGGTGGATAATGATGCAAATCTGATGGCGCTGGCGGAATCGCGTGTCGGCGCGGCCAGGGGACATGAGAATGTTATTGCCCTTACACTCGGCACCGGAATCGGCGGCGGGATTTTAATTAATAACGAATTGTACCGCGGGCACAATTTTGCCGGAGCGGAATTGGGGCACATGTCCATTGAATACGACGGCATTCCCTGCGATTGTGGCGGTCGCGGTTGCCTCGAGCGTTATGCTTCGGCAACAGCAATGGTTAAAAATTATATTGCCAAGCTCAATGCTGCATCGGGTAAAATTCCCGGCAAAGTAACAACTGAATTGATTTTTGCCAGAGCACATGAAGGCGATCGTGAGGCCATTGAAACAATCGACGAAACGGCGGAATATCTTGGTGCTGCGTTGGCCAGTCTGACGAATATTTTTAATGAAGAAATTATTGTCATTGGCGGTGGCGTTGCCGAAGCAGGGGATGAATTTATGAATCT
>JAACEJ010000444.1 GCA_011682565.1 Actinomycetota bacterium
CTGTCCCCGCCAATGATTCCCATAATATTTTTGAATCCAAGTGTTACACGGGAGATAGAGTGATCCTTGGCAATGGGCATATTAATAAAAACATCAGCTTCCAAAGCATCCCGGTAGAATGGCCACGATTTAACCAATTCACCGCCCGGAATCCTGACTGTTTCAAAGCGGCTTTTGACAATGTGCCGCACTTCTGCTCCCGCTTTTTTGGAGGCCGCCTCTATTCCGCTTCTTTTGTAGCATCGTCTCGCCTGATTACAGGTACGATCCAAAACACGTACTCTTTTTGCGCCGGCTTCTTTGCACATTTTAACAACTTCTGCTACTTCATCAGGATTTGTATTTGCTGCCTGTTCCGGCAAGCGATCCCAGCCGATATTCGGTTTTATCAGCACGGTATTCCCTTTTTTCACAAAACGGGACATCCCGCCAAGAGTCTCGATGGCCTGGCGCACAAGTTGGGCGGGAGAGCCGTTCTTTACAACAACAAGCGTCCATTCATCATCTGCCGCAAGTTTTCGCGACAGTATGAGGGAAGATGCAGCAATTCCGACACCCGCACTTTTTGCTATGAACTCACGTCGGCTCAAATTTGACATGATACAACCTCATATATTTAAAAATGGATTCTTTAAAAATCTTTGCGTGAAAAAGATGCGAAATTTTGAGGTAGGATGCAATAAAAAAATCGAGAAATATCGCTATTTACAGAAAAGCCCGCCGAAAAATGGCGGGCTAATATTTAGAGTGGACTAGAAACCCTTTTTAATACTTTCAATTTCATATTCAGCAGATTTACGCCAGCGTCGGTCTTTTGCTGCGGCCTGAAAGTATTTAATGGCTGTCTGCTTATGACCCAGAGCTTTACTTGCAATTCCGGCTTCAAAATTTGCGTGGGGTTTAAAGCGACGGGTGATTTTCAGGCATTCCTTTGCTGCGTTCAGAGCTTCAGCATACTTTCCTGCCTTGTTATACGCTGCAGCCAATCGATACTGAGCTTCATCGTATTTTGGTTTCACTGCAAGAGCATTCTGGAAAGCCATAATGGCCTGCTGAATCTTTCCATCCTCCATTAATGCAACGCCCATGCTGTTAAAAGCTTTTGCATAGTCAGGTTTTACCTGCGTCGCCATTCTGAAATAATTTATGGCATTTTTATAATCCTTGATTTTATTATATACCAAACCAAGATTATACATAGCCGCGTATTTTTTCGGGTTTAGTTCAATGGCTTTTTTAAATGCTGCAATTGCCTGAGGGTATTTTTTGCTCGCGTTATAGGCGGAACCAAGCCCGGAGAATGCAGCATCATAGCTTGGATTCACCTGGCTCGCTTTCTCATAAGCCTGAATGGCTTCGCTGTAACGCCGAAGCCTCATCAAAGCAACACCTTTTGCATAATAAACCTTGGCATCATTTGCATTCAGCCCAATTGATTTATCATATTGCGCAATAGCATTTTCATATTGGCCTTTTTTGAGAAAAGTATTGCCTTCATTATAGGCCAGCTTGGCGTCATTAATCTTTTTCGTATATGCCACGTCGGCTTTGAGCTTTTGTTCAAGGGTATCGATCTCGCTTTTTAGTTGATCATACTGCGTCTTGAGTTTAGTATAATCATCTTTAGAAATGCCTGCTGTTCCCATTTTTGCGCGCACCTCGTTAAGCTGCCGAATTTTTGCGTTGTATTGATCCTGAATTCCTTGTGCAAAAACGACTCCTGCCAGAAACGCAAATAGAATCGAAAAAATCAGAAAAGAGGAGGCTTTTATCCGCATGAAAAATCTCCTAATCTTAGTTAACTAGCACATGATTTGATTGTGCCGAAGGCGGGATTTGAACCCGCACGCCCATCGGGCACTACCCCCTCAAGATAGCGTGTCTACCAAGTTCCACCACTTCGGCAATGATTTTATTTTGAAGGTGATTGTGGCGGCGGAGTTGTTTTCCCGCCCTGAACAGCACCTTGCGGCACTTGAGGTAATGTGCGTGCAGGTGAGCTGAGTCGCTGTTCGCGTTCTTTTTGAACGAGACTTGACTGGGAAACGTTTCCGCGCGTAATCATTCCCATTATTAGCGCAATAACGAGGAATAAAGTTGCCAGGATAGCGGTCATTTTTTGCAAAAACGGGGCAGAGCCTTTGCCTCCAAAAACAGAGCCGAAAGTATCTGCACCGCCGCCAAATGTACCCGCCAGCCCCCCACCTTTGCTGGATTGAATTAAAATAACAAAAGTCAGCAAAGCACAAACAATAGCAAAAATTGCGATTAAAAAGGAATACATACTATCTCCAATTAAAAATCATAAAAACTAAGCTTGAATAATTCCCAAAAAAGAATCTGCATCCAGACTGGCACCACCGATTAATCCGCCATCAATATCCGGCTGTGAAAGTAATTCTGCTGCATTGCCGGGTTTCATGCTTCCGCCATATTGAATCCGAACGCTCTGAGCCAGGTCCGCATCATACAATTCACCGAGCGTGGTACGAATAAACTTGTGAACATCCTGCGCCTGGTCAGGTGTGGCAACAAGGCCGGTCCCAATCGCCCAGACAGGCTCATAAGCGATGATCAATTGACCGACCTGCTCCTTTGAGAGACCGCTGAGGGCACCTTTAATCTGTGCACCAACCAGGTCTTGTGTTTTCCCGGCTTCTCGTTGAGAAAGCATTTCACCAACGCAAACAATTGGAGTTAATCCAGTCTGCAATGCGCGTTCAATTTTCTTGTTCACCGTTTCATCCGTTTCATGGAAATACTGGCGGCGCTCCGAATGCCCGATGATCACATATTCACAACCCACAGATTTTATCATATCAGCAGATATTTCACCGGTGTACGCGCCTTTTTCTTCCCAAAAAAGGTTTTGAGCGCCAAGGCCTATGGGGGAATCTGCAATAATTTCATGAACACTTGCCAAATTCGTAAAAGGCGGACAAAGCACCACATCAACATCGGTTTGCTCGCCGATCTTACCCCTTAATGATTTCGCCAACTCGATGGCCTCATCAAGGGTTTTATTCATTTTCCAGTTACCGGCTATTATTCTTTTTCGCATCTCTTCCAATTCCGATTAAAGCGCTGAGAAGGTTACTCCCAGCGCTCAAAATATTTTAATTTCCATTAATATAAAAAAGTTCCTAAAAATTTCCAACCTTTTCCAAAAGATCGACAACACGATTTGAGTAACCCCACTCGTTGTCATACCAGGAAACGACTTTGACAAAATTTCCTTTACCGCCAATCACCATTGTGGAAAGAGAATCAAAAATTGAAGAATGATTATTTCCGACAATATCCGCGGAAACAATCGGATCCTCGGTGTACTCCAGAATACCTTTCATCGGACCTTCGGCAGCTTTTTTCATTGCTGCATTTATATCCGCAACGGTTACGTCTTGTCCAAGTTCAGCAACAAGGTCGACAATGGAACCATCCGGTACGGGAACGCGCATAGCGAATCCGTCCAGCTTTCCTTTGAGATCCGGGATAACTTTGCCGATAGCTTTTGCGGCACCAGTCGTAGTCGGGATGATGGATACTGCAGCAGCACGCGCTCTGCGTAAATCGCTATGAGGTAAATCCAATATTCTTTGATCATTTGTAAATGCATGTGTGGTGGTCATAAAACCGCGTTTGATACCAAACGAATCATGCAAAACCTTGGAAATCGGTGCAAGACAATTTGTTGTACAGGAAGCATTCGAGACAATTTCATGCTCCGGCTTTAGCATTTCATCATTAACACCCAAAACGATGGTTGCATCAATTTCGTCTTTGGCAGGGACAGTCAGGACGACCTTTTTTGCGCCGGCTTTCAGATGCTTGGCAACCTTGTCGCGCGTACGAAAGACTCCAGTCGATTCGACAACAACATCAATTCCCAATTCTTTCCATGGAAGTGCTTCAGGGTCTCTTTCCGCACTCACTTTAATTTTCTTACCATCTACGATGATTGCGTCACCCTCTGCTTTCACATTTTTACCATAGACGCCATGCACAGAGTCATATTTCAAAAGATGAGCCAGGGTCTTTGCATCTGTAATATCATTAACCTGG
>JAACEJ010000445.1 GCA_011682565.1 Actinomycetota bacterium
CGCGAGCGTACCATCGAGCAATTAAAATCAGGTAAGCTCAATATTTTGGTTGCTACGGATGTTGCCGCCCGTGGTCTCGATGTCGATCGTGTCAGCCATGTCATCAATTACGATATTCCGTTTGATACTGAAGGCTATGTCCATCGCATCGGCCGCACGGGACGGGCCGGGCGAAAAGGGGAAGCGATTTTGTTCGTCGCCCCACGTGAAAAAAGGATGTTGAATGCGATAGAAAAAGCAACAAATCAAAAAATTGAAATGATGCAGTTACCGAATACAGAAGCGATCAACGACAAACGCATCGCTGCCTTTAAACAAAAAATTACCGATACTCTGGCTGTCGAAGAAATAGGCTTTTATTATCAACTCATGGAGCAATACGTGCATGAGCATAATGTGCCGGCGCTGGAGATTGCCGCTGCATTGGCAAAACTGGTACAGGGTAACAAACCTCTCCTGTTGTCAAACAAGCCCGCAAGAACAATAATAGATGAATCTGAAGACGAACCCCGCCGAACAAGGACATCCTCAAAACGGAACAGGATGGAAAAGCCTGATGACGGCATGGAACGCTACCGTATTCACGTCGGCAAAATTCACGGAGTAAAGCCGGCAAATATTGTCGGCGCCATTGCCAACGAAACCGGGTTGGACAGCGATTTCATCGGCAGGATTAATATCTATGATGACTATAGCACGGTGGATTTACCGGCAGCAATGCCGCGGGAAATGTTTCGAATACTGAAAAAAGTTTGGGTGTCCGGGAAACAACTCATGATTTCAAGGTTTGATGAGCCGGAGAAGAATCTGCGAAGCAAAGGGAAACGCACATCCAAACCAAAGCATAAAAAAGTACGGGACAGTCGTACGAAGAAAAGAGGCATGAAATAGTTGTTAAGGATCACCGGGCTCGATCAAACAACTTGCAGAATCAGGAGCTAAAGGAATGAAAAAAGGCGTTTTGCTTTTTGTTGCTGTATTGTTAATTATCGCCTTAACTGAGCATTGCCTCATGGCTAATGAGAATATTGCCACTGTACTTGAGACAAAGGTAATATACAAAGAACTGGGCAGATACATCGGCTGGCCAACAATCACTAAAACGCATTCCGGCGAATTGCTGGTCGTGTTTTCCGGCAACAGGGATGCCCATGTCTGCCCTTACGGTGTGACCCAAATGGTACGCAGTCATGATAACGGCAAAACCTGGAGCGAACCGGTGACGCTGCTGGTGAGTTGGTTTACTTCGCTGGCGTTCGCCAAACCTAAATATCTGAACAAACATCCTGAATGGAAGAGACATGCGGAAAAGCTTGGGCCGGAAACGAGACAGCGCTGGCTGGGCAACTGGACCAGACGTTCGCTCGATAACGGTAAAACATGGGAAGCGCCGGTGCAGCAGAACGTCTCGGCGCCGCACGGGCCGATCAAGTTAAAAGACGGCAGATTATTATATGTCGGAACCGGTTCCAGGGACAAGCAAAAAATAATGGGTGTTGAAGAATCCCGGAACGATGGGAAAACCTGGCACCTTATGGCGACGATTCAAATTGCCGAAGAAGATTCAATAAAATATTATTGGGAGCCACATGTTGCTGAACTGCCGGGAGGGAAACTCGTCGCCATGTTTCGCTATCAGCCAAAGAACAGATCACAATGTTATCTGCGCCAGTCGGAGAGCGTTGATGGTGGAGTAACGTGGACCAGGACGCACAAAACGCCGATTTGGGGTTACCCGCCACATCTTCAGGTGCTCGACAACGGATGGCTGCTGGTTGTTTATGGTGTACGGCGCAAACCGTATAGCGAACGCGCCTGTATCAGCCGGGACGGTGGGGAGACCTGGGAAATTGAAAATGAAATCACCCTGAGTCCGGCCATGAATGGTGACCTCGGCTACCCGGCGTCCGTTCAACTTGACGACGGGTCTATTTTAACCGTGTATTACCAAATTGATAAACCCGGCGAAAAGACTTGCCTGATGAGCACACACTGGCGGCTGAATAAAAATTGATTCTGCAGATTTCAGAATAAATGGAGCTAAAATAAATCGAATGGGTAGTAATGGTACGCTACAACTTTTCTGTTAAATTTAAAGACAAAATGATTAAGGACAAAATAATTAAAATCACTATCTTTTTTCGACAAGGACACAAGATTCAGGTTCTATAAATATTTAAGTGAGTACAAAATTCGTAATAATTTTGTCCCTAATTATTTTGTCTTTTTTTGATGATAAAAGCCAAAATAGTAATGACGACCTATTGTTACCTATTCAATCCATTATAGAACCAAACAAATGCACAAATTATGCTTTTATGAAATCGTTTTGCCCAAAATTGTTTTGCCTTTCCTTGCTGTGAATAAACAAAAATCAGATGTGTACCATTTTTTGATTTGATTTCGATAAAATTTTTCTTAAAAGTAATACTATAAAATTCGGAGTTGGATTTGGCAGCAGCCGATAGCATCTCGACCACAAACCTGAGTCGCCAGGCATTTGACTTTAAAGAGGAAAAAGAAACTATCATCAAATGTCAGAACGGCGATAAACAGGCTTTTGGAATTCTGGTCAAAAAATATATGCAGCGCTCATATTATATTGCCCTGGGCTTTATCGGCTCACATGAAAATGCTCTTGATTTATCCCAGGAAGCGTTTGTCAAAGCATTTCGCGCCATTAAACGATTCGATGTCGATAAAAGATTTTTTACATGGTATTATCAAATCTTAAGAAATCTATGCTTTAACTTTCTTCGTGACCGTGCCAAGCATGCCCGCCCCTTTTCAGAGTTTGATGACCACGAAATAAATCGGATTCGCGAAGATTCGGCCGCTTCGGATGATGTGGAACGGGAGGAACTTGTCTCAGCAGTGAGGCAAGCCCTGTCAGAACTCAAGCCAAAAGATCAGGAAATAATAGTTTTGAAGGATTTTCAGGATTTGTCTTACAAAGAAATCGCAGAAGTGCTGGACTGCCCCATAGGAACCGTGATGTCTCGTTTATATTACGCGAGAGCTACTTTAAAAACCAAGCTCGAGAGGATGTTGTATGATGATGCAATCTGAAAAAGATCGTTTTCACATATTGTTAATGGGAGCAATAGACGGGGAGCTGTCCGAAAATGAAAACAGGGAATTTGAACAATTTATTAACAACACCCCGGAATATCAAAAAGAATTTAAACAATATAAAAAACTCAAGGAGGTGACGACGCACATGCGACCAAAATCACCACCCGTGGAAGTTTGGGATACATATTGGATGATGGTGTATAATAAGATTGAGCGCGGCATCGGTTGGCTGCTTTTTACTATAGGCAGTGTCATCCTGTTGACCTACGGCGGTTTTAAACTCGTCGAATCGGTCGTCTCGAATCCTGATCTGCTTTGGATTGTCAAAGGCGGAATTTTACTCCTCATGGGCGGCTTGTCCGTTTTGCTGGTTTCAGTAATCAGAGAAAGAATGTTTACATACAAAAAAGATCCATACAAGGAGGTTATACGATGATCATAGTGACGTCGGATACGATACCGGGAAAGAAAATTGTAAAAACCATTGGTATGGTCAAAGGAAACACGATCAGAGCGCGCGCCGTTGGCAGGGACATCCTTGCAGGATTGAAACAACTGGTCGGAGGAGAGATACAGGAATACACCAAACTCATGGCTGAATCACGTGAGCAGGCCATTGACCGCATGATTGTATCAGCCACAGAAACAGGAGCAAATGCCATTGTGGCCGTACGTTTCAGCACCAGCGAAATCATGTCCGCGGCTGCGGAAATTTTAATTTACGGTACCGCGGTGGTTGTGGAAGATGGGGAGGAGTAAGCGAGGAGACTTTCCAAAATAGTTCTCTATATTAAACATTCAACTTGATTAATTGCCAATTTAGTCTAAATTTATCAAGATAGTTTGCAATTTTAAATTAAACGTCAACATCCGCGAATCTTTGAGTTCCTGGTGATTAGCAGATCAAAAAATAGAGAAGAAAATGGACAAACACACCTTTTCGACCAAGATAGAAATTGACCCGGAATCCGGCTGGGAAGTTA
>JAACEJ010000446.1 GCA_011682565.1 Actinomycetota bacterium
CATACAATCTGTCCGGTTTAGAAATAAGAGTTCTGAAACACCACCAGTAACTCAAGTATTGCAAAAAAATCTTGCTTTTTGTTGCTATTCGCTTATTTTATAAAACGACAGAGATATTTCCAGAATTACAGCAGCCCAAATAGTGCTCTTAAAAATTTGCAACAGGAATTCATTGAATTCTTTCTGAAATCAGTTCTGGCTAAAGTCAGTTTTATTTTTGCGAAAAACATCATAAAAGGAGAAAGAAAAATGGGCCTCATTAATAAAAAGTCGGTAGGATTTTTTGTCAAAGCGAGTGTGCTCTTTTTAGCAATTTTATTTTTGCAGATTGGCTGTGTGAAGAAACAAAATACCGAGCGGGTAAAAAGCCAGGTCGTTCAAAAAACGAAACAAGCCGGGCAAGGGCAGCTTCTTACCGCAGACCTGGAAAAAAAGGCTGCGGAACTTGCACAATTGCGCAAGGAAACCGAGGCCTTGCTCAGTTCTTTGAAGGAAAAGGAAATGAATCTGAACAAGCGCGAAACGCAGCTTGACTCTCTTGAAGCTGATCTGCAGGCCAGAGAAGAAACGCTCATTCAGAAGACCCAGAATTTTAGAAACATGCGATCGGCAACCCTTATCATGCTTTTTGCGGTTCTGGTTTTACTGGCTATTGCAATTGTTCTGCTCATGAAAGCACGAGCTTCGGGGCAAAAGAAAGGGAAAGAAGCCCGTCCTGCTGTAAAAGCTGGAGAGGATGCTATGGAGCAAAAAGCGTCGGATAAGGAAGAAAAACAAAAAGAGGTAAAACCTAAAAGAAAACGAGTCGGTAAATCGACAACAACACGGCGTAAAACACCCTCTAAACCAAAATCTCAGGCCGGGAATGAAAATGAAAAAGACGCATGATTAGCTGTTGATAGATTTGCCTCGGTAGAATTATTAATGTAGAGAGACTCTCCGATTCATTCGGATTAAAATGTAACAAATACTTGTCATTGCGAGGAGTGAGGAACGAACGACTGTTTACCCCGGGTTGTCGGGGAAGCAATCTCATAACTGCCTGTAAAGCATGAGATTGCTTCACTTCACTCCGTTTCGCTCGCAATGACATTTTGTTACTTTTTAAACGTGTTAATCATCACCCCTTTTTCTTCGGCAACCTTTATTGCTTCGGGATATCCTGCGTCGTAATGCCTGGCAATTCCAATTCCCGGATCGGTTGTGAGGACGCGCTGCAGGCGCTCCGCCCGTTCAGCCGTCCCGTCCGCAACAATGACCATGCCCGCATGCAAAGCGTAGCCAATACCGACACCACCGCCGTGGTGGAAACTAACCCAACTTGCACCATTCACTGCATTCAGGGCAAAGTTCAGTAGCGGCCAGTCCGCAATCGCGTCACTGCCGTCCAGCATACCTTCGGTTTCCCTGTTTGGGGAAGCGACCGATCCGCAATCGAGATGATCCCGCCCGATGACCAGCGGTGCTTTGATCTCGCCTTTGCGCACCAGGTCGTTCATTCGCAAACCAAACTCGGCGCGTTCTCTATATCCCAGCCAGCACACGCGCGCCGGCAAACCGAGATGCGGGATTTTTTGCGAGGCTAAATTTATCCAACGCACAAGCGATTCATTGTGCGGAAACATTTCCAGGATTAATTTGTCCAGGCGATCAATATCACCGGCATCGCCGGACAAAGCGGCCCAGCGAAACGGGCCTCTGCCTTCACAGAAAAGCGGCCTGACATAGGCAGGGACAAATCCCGGGTATTTAAAACTCCCATCGGATTTGCGGATATCGACGCCGGCTAATTCCGCCTGGGCGCGCAAGTTGTTGCCGTAGTCAAAAGTAACGGCGCCCTGTTTTTGCATTTCAAGCATGGCCTCGGTCTGTTTGGCAATAGTTTCCAATGCCCTTTTCTGATAGTCTTGCGGATTCTTTTGACGAAGCTCATCCAGTTCACCAAGGTCGCCTGTCGGAACGTAATCCAGCAGATTGTGCGCCGAAGTTTGGTCCGTGAGAATATCCGGAATGATACCGTGCTGCACCAACCAGGGATGCACTTCAGCCGCATTCCCCACCAGTCCAACGGACAGCGGCTCGCCTTTGGATTTTGCTTCATTGACCCATCGCACGGCTTGTTCAATGTCGGACGTCATGCGATCGCAATAGCCTTCTTTAACCTTTTTCTCAACGCGTTCCGCCCGGACTTCTACATCCAGAATCACGGCTTCATTCATGGTTGCGGCAAGCGGCTGTGCGCCGGACATCGCCCCCATGCCTGCTGTCAGTAAAAATTTTCCTTTGAGCGAATCGACGCCCAAATCCTGACGCCCCGCGGCCGCGAATGATTCATAGGTTCCCTGAATAATGCCCTGGGTAGCGATATAAATCCAGCTTCCCGCCGTCATCTGGCCGTACATCATCAGGCCCATTTCGTCGTATGCGTTGAAATTTTCCTGGGTTGCCCATTTGGGAACAATGTTGGAATTGGCAATGATGACCCTGGGCGCATCGGGGTGAGTTGGGGCAATGTACACAGGGTTGCCCGATTGTACGCAAAGCGTGTGGCGGTCATCCAGGTTTTTAAGGATGTCAATGATTTGTGTGTATGCCTTCCAGTTTCTCGCCGCTCGTCCGCTGCCGCCGTAGACAATCAATTCCTGCGGATTGAGCGCCACTTCGGGATCGAGGTTATTCATCAACATGCGCATTGCGGCTTCCGTGTCCCAGTTTTTGCACATTAAGGACGTTCCCCGCGGCGCGCGGATCGGCTCGTTGGGCCGGTATTCGTAATACATTGGTCGTGACATTGTAAGCCTCCATTGTATTTTCTTTATCTTTTACAGGGGTAAAATATAAAGAAAATTCTCCAGAGGCAAATGAATTATTAAAGTTTGCAGTTATGCCGAGCGGATTTTTGATTGTAAGATAAATCGGTCGATGAGTGCGAGGAGAATGAGAACAATCCCGGCAAAGAATAAAATGCTGATATCTGTATTCGTTCGGTTCGCGAGATTTGTTACATGCTCAAAAGCGGTTGAGATATGTGTCGAATCGATGGATTGCGTGTTTTTTTGCAAGTCCTTCAACATCGGGCTAAAATCTACATAATATAAACTGATATTTATCGCAAGAATAATTCCGAAAAAACCGAAAAATATGCTGAGAAGTTTATTATAAACGCTTCCCAACGATTTACTTTTTATTGTGGAAACGATGCGGTGGGCAAAATTAGCGGAAAGTTGAAAATCAACCTCGTCCTCCAAGATATGAAAAAGCTGTTTATACGCCTGCACTTCTTTTCGGCAGAAAGAACACTCTTGAAGATGGACGCTAAAATTGCGCAGTTCGACCGCGGACAGTTGTCCGTCCACAAAAGCCTGGATTTGTTGGTCATTAAGGTGTTTCAAGGATGCAACTCCTCTTTTCGATACTTTTGGGTCAATTTTTCTTTCAGATGTTTGCGCGCCCGAAAAAGATAGCTTTTAACCGTACCTTCGGGCAACTGCATGACCTCACCGATTTCTGCATAGCTGAGCTCGTCCAGATGATAAAGGGTGAGTATTGTCTTGAACTGAACCGGCAACTTTTGGATTTCTTCTCTTACTCGTAGCTGCACATCTTTTACTTCGGCCACATCATCCGGCAAAGATGGCTCGCTGTAAATATTTTCTATTGATGCGTTTGGCGGATGCAAGTCTTCAAATAACGGCAAACGCTTTTTTTCAAGATAATTAATGCAGCGATTATAAGCTATTCTCGCCACCCATGTTGAAATTTTGCTCTGGAAACGAAAGCTCGCAAGATTGTCATAAACCTGAAGGAAAACATCTTGACAAATATCTTCACCAACACTTTTGTTCCCAATCATACGGAAAACGATGTGCATGACCAGATTTTTGTATTCATCAATGAATGATTGGAACGCGTCCGTCTCGCCGGAAGCGATTTTCTCGATCAGGAATTTTTCTTCACTAATATCCATATAATGTACAAGACAGGTGAATGACGTTTATGTTGCATAGCTATTATTTTTGAAAAATGCAACATTTTATTTACTTTTCTGTCATATCTT
>JAACEJ010000447.1 GCA_011682565.1 Actinomycetota bacterium
CATTATTATAGTGTGCCTTACCGCTATCGTGGTCGGCAAATCGTGGTCATCTATACCGATCGCATCGTTGAACTGTTTTACAAAAACAGACGTATCGCTTTTCACAAAAGAGACAAAACAGCAAATAAATATACCACTGTCAAAGAACATATGCCGCCACATCACCGCTTCGTCAGCGACTGGAATCCAACCAGATTCATCAACTGGGCGCAAAACATCGGTGAAAATGTAAAACGGGTCATCAAGCATATCCTGGCGCATAAGCAACATCCGGAACAGGCTTATAAGGTCTGCCTGGGCATTCTCAATCTGGAAAAGAAATTTACCCGGGAGCGGCTGAACAAAGCCTGTCAAAGAGCCATCAGTTTTCACCATTACTCGTACAAAGGCATCAAGAATATTCTGGAAAACAAATTGGAAGACTGTCAATTGGATTGTTTTGAACCTTTACCCGAACACCAAAACATCAGAGGCCATCAATATTATCAATAGGAGAAAAACCATGACCCATGAAGCAACACTTGAAAAAATGCGCGAGATGAAACTGTACGGTATGGCCAATGCCTTTCGCGTTACCATGGAAAAGGACTTTGCGCACAACTTTACCACCGATGAACTCATCGCTCATCTCGTCGACTCGGAGTGGGACGAAAGATACAACCGTCGGCTCGCCCGGCTTTTAAAAATAGCTAACTTTCGTTACCCTTCTTCTTTCGAACAAATTAATTTCGAGCATAAAAGAAATCTGGATAAAAATATATTGCTTCGTCTCTCCAATTGCGACTGGATTAAAAAAGGAGAAAACGTGCTCATCACCGGGCCCACGGGCGTGGGCAAAAGCTTCCTCGCCTGTGCTCTTGGACATCAGGCCTGTATGAATGGATTCAAAGTCCTCTATTCCAACGCTATGAAACTTTTTTCAAAATTAAAGTATGCCAAAGCAGATGGTACATATGCCAAAGAATTGAAGAAAATTCAAAAACAGAATATCATAATCATTGATGATTTTGGCTTGCATCCGATTGATGAACAATGTAAATTAATACTACTGGAATTGTTGGAAGACAGATACGGCGCTCAGTCGACTGTCATCACTTCGCAACTTCCGGTTAACCGGTGGCATGATCTGATTGCAAGCTCAACTATTGCCGATGCGATCTGCGATCGATTGGTACACAATTCATACAAAATAGATTTAAAAGGAGATTCCATGAGAAAAATTCTAAAAAACGATTCCGGCTGAAAACTGCCACCGCGATAATAATAAAATGCAAAATGTTCGGGAAAATTAAGTGGTAACCTTTTATCCGGAATCAGTGGCAAGTTTCAACGGAATATGCAATTATTTTCTGTTTATAATTCAGGAGAATTTTTTGACCTTTTTCGATAGATTAAAACAAGGCATCGTTTTATTCGACGGCGCCATGGGTACGCAAATACAAGTGCTCAATCCTACGCAAGAAGAATGGGGCGGCAAAGAGGGCTGCACGGAAATCCTGAATCTGACCGTACCTGAAAAGGTGCAGTCCATTCACGAGAATTATTTTGCCGCCGGCTCCGATGTTGTGGAAACAAATACTTTTGGTGCCAATGAGATTGTTTTGTCGGAATATGGTCTGCAGGAGCGAACCACAGAAATCAACCGTATTGCTGCGCAAATCGCCCGGCGTGCAGTTGAAAATTATGAGCATATCAAACTGCGTTTTGTCGCCGGGTCTATGGGGCCGGGAACGAAACTCATTACCCTCGGGCAAACCGATTTTGACACAATGTATCGTTCTTATTTTGTCCAGGCTAAGGGGCTGATCGAGGGCGGCATTGACTTGTTCATCATTGAGACCTGTCAGGATGTATTGCAAATAAAGACCTGCGTACTTGCCGTTCGGGATGCGATGGAACAAAATGATGTCCGGCTACCGATTGTTGTTTCGGTTACTGTGGAAACGACGGGTACACTTTTAATCGGCAGTGAAATCGGTGCTGTGCTTGCCACATTAGCACCGTTCGACATCGATGTCCTTGGTATGAATTGCGCGACCGGTCCCGACCACATGCGGCCGTATGTGAAGCAGATTTGTCAACAATTTTCAGGCCCGGTTATCGTTCAGCCGAATGCTGGAATGCCGGAAAACGTGGACGGTGAAATGGTCTACACCCTCAGCATTGAGGATTATATTGATACCCTGGCGAGCTTTGTTTCCGAACAAGGCGTGCAAATTGTTGGTGGCTGCTGCGGCACCACACCTGATTATATTTCAGCTTTGCACCAAAAAATAGAAAATATCGACCTGAAAAAGAGAAACCCGCAAATGCCTTTTTCGGTTTCCTCGCTGTTCAGCCCGCAAACGCTGCGCCAGGACCCGGCACCGTTTTTTGTCGGCGAGCGCGCCAATACGAACGGCAGTAAAAAATTCCGCGAGTATTTGCTGGCTGACGACTGGGACGGAATCGTCAATATTGCACGGCAGCAACAAAGTACCGGTGCGCACGCACTCGACCTGTGCGTTGCATATACCGGACGTAACGAGGTGGCCGATATCCGGGAAGCGGTTAGACGGATTGTTACACAGGTCGATCTGCCGCTTTTTATTGATTCGACCGACATCGATGCCATCGAAGCGGCGCTCAAACTTATCGGCGGACGTGCCGTTATTAATTCCATAAACCTGGAAGACGGCGAAGAACGAGCGCACATGATTTGTGCGCTGGCCAAAAGATACGGCGCTGCACTTATTGCTCTGACGATTGATGAAAAAGGCATGGCGCATGAAGTGGAGAAAAAGGTCGAAATCGCACAAAGAATTTACGATATTGCCGTGAATCAGCATGGTCTTCATCCGCAAGATTTAATTTTTGATACACTTACTTTTACGCTTGGCAGCGGAGACGAGTCTCTTAAACAAGCGGGTATAAATACGATAGAGGGTATCCGCGCCGTCAAGGCCGCACTACCCGGCGTTTTTACAATTCTCGGCATCAGCAATATTTCGTTCGGGCTGGCGCCTTATTCCCGCGAAATCCTCAATTCCGTTTTTCTCGCCGAAGCTGTTAATGCCGGTCTGGACCTCGCGATTGTCAATGTGAAAAAAATTATCCCGCTCTACAAGGTTGACGCGCAGGATATTGAGAAATGTCTGAACCTTATTTATGACCGGAGGGCAGAAAAGCCCTTGTTCGATTTTATCGGGTACTTTGACAAAAAAGCCGGCAAAGATCAAAAAGAAGAAACACCTGACGAATCTTTGCCATTGGAAGAAAAAATTAAATCACGGATCATCCAGGGCAATCGCTCCGGTCTTGAAAAACTGCTCATGCAAAGTCTTGAAAAGTATCGGGCAATACAGGTGATTAACGAACTGCTCATCCCGGCTATGAAAACAGTGGGTGATCTTTTTGGCACAGGAAAAATGCAATTGCCGTTTGTGTTGCAATCGGCTGAGGTGATGAAATTTGCTGTGGATAAGCTTGGGCCGTTTATGGAAAAAATGGATACACAGTCGCAGACAAGTATTGTCCTTGCCACAGTTCGCGGCGACGTCCATGACATCGGCAAAAATCTGGTCGATATTATTCTCAGCAACAACGGATTCAAAGTTTACAACCTTGGCATCAAATGCGAAATCGATACGATGCTGCAAAAAGCGCAGGAGGTGAAAGCCGATGCCATTGGTATGAGCGGACTTTTAGTTAAATCGACGGTGGTGATGAAGGAAAATCTTGAGGAAATGCGCGCTCGGGGAATCCATATACCGGTTCTTCTTGGCGGCGCCGCGCTCACACGTAGCTATGTGGATGAGGTTTGCGATCCGATTTTGCAGGCTCCTGTTGTTTATTGCCGCGATGCTTTCGACGGCCTCAAGATGATGCAGCTCATCAAAGACGGCGAAATTGAAGCGTTTGCTGAAGAAAAAAGAAAAGTACCGAAAATTGTCCGCACAACGACACCTCCCAAAACGTTGAAAAAAAAAGTTGTCCGTCGGGATATTAACATTCCGCAGCCGCCGTTTTGGGGTGATAAAATTGTTCGCAATATCGACCTGGACACTGTTTTC
>JAACEJ010000448.1 GCA_011682565.1 Actinomycetota bacterium
CCGCCGAGGACGCCGCAAAACTTTGCCGAGATTTTGCAGCTCATCTGGTGGCGTCTGGACAAGGCGCTCGATTTGGAAATGATCAAGGCGAGCGCCCTGTACACGGCGATGCAGTGCGCCAAAAACGGCGTCACATTGGTCATCGATCACCACGCCTCGCCCAATGCTATTGAAAATTCTCTGGAGACCATTGCCGAGGCATTCGACGAGGTCGGCGTATCGCATCTGCTGTGCTACGAGCTGTCCGACCGCGACGGCCCAACCAGCGCGCAACAGGGGCTGGAGGCAACGGAACGCTATCTGCAAAAACGCCAAGGACTTGTGGGGCTGCACGCCTCGTTCACCGTCGGCGACGCCCTGCTGCAAAAGGCCGTCTTGCTGGCGGAAAAGTATGACGCGGGCATTCACGTTCACGTCGCCGAGGACAGGATCGATCAGGACGACAGCCTGGAAAAATACGGCCGCAGCGTCGTCGAGCGTTTCGCCGCCGCCGGGGTGTTGAATTCATCCAAAACCATTCTCGTGCACTGTCTGCACCTGGACGAGACGGAAAGAGAAATGCTCGCGGAATCCGGCGCCTGGGTCGCGCAAAACACGGAGAGCAATCTCAACAACAACGTCGGTCATTTTGACGGGCGCAGTCTGGAGCGCATCATGCTGGGCACGGACGGCATGCACAGCAACATGCTGCGCAGCGCCCAGGCGGCCTATTTTGTCGGCCGGGGCGTGGAAGGCGTTTCGCCGCAGGACATCTACCAGCGCCTACGCAACGTGCATCGCTATCTGGCTGAAAACAATTTTCCCGGCGACGGCGACAACAATCTCGTCATTTTGGATTATGATTCGCCGACGGAGATCGACGCCGGGAATCTTTCAGGGCATTTCATCTACGGCCTGGAGGCGCGTCATGTCGAATCGGTCATTTCCAACGGCAAGCTGATCGTTAAAGATCGACAATTGCTCACCGTCGATCAAGGCGATATTCTGAAATTTTCAAAAGAAATGGGAAAAAGGTTATGGAGGAAATTGAAAGCCTAACCATTGGCTGGATTCTTTCTCTTCGACGAGGACGCAGCGAACGCGGACTTTTGCGCTCCTGCACTCGAGTTGTTTCTTCAAAACTATATCACACTTTGTCAAATCATCAGGCAAAACTATTGAGGGTAAAACAATTAATCTGAAAAACAAAAGCCAAGGTCAACATCATCAGGTAAATTCATAATTTTTTAATCGTCTTGCCCATAATCGTTTTGCCTCTTATTTTTGCATATATATATAGTCGCAAAACTACTTTTCAAATTGGAGAAGGGATAACCATGAATAAAAAAAGCGTGAATGAAAAAGTACTTGCCAAAACCGTGCAGCGCTGCCGCGAACGCAACATCATCATCCCCACCTACAAGCAAATGAGCAACCCGGAACTCGTGCCGGAGAAAATCAAAAAAGAACTGAAAAATATCGGCCTGTGGGATTTGCACCCCTACAACCTGTTTCGCATCACCTGGAAGAATGAACCGACGGCCTTTGGCGGCGGCTTCGGCGGCGTCAATTTCATTGAATTTCCACCGGAGCTGACCGGCGTCAAGGCGCGCATCATGATGCTCATCGGCAAATATTTCCCGACCGGCGCGCACAAGGTCGGCGCCACATTCGGGCCGCTGGTGGAAAAGCTGGTCACCGGACGTTTCGACCCCACGTCGCAAAAGGCGCTGTGGCCGTCCACGGGCAACTATTGTCGCGGCGGCGCCTACGATTCCCGTTTGCTCGGCTGCGAATCGATCGCCATTCTGCCGGAGGAGATGTCCCAGGAACGATTCGATTGGCTGAAGGACATCGGCGCCGAGGTGTTCGCCACGCCGGGATGCGAGAGCAACGTCAAGGAAATTTACGACAAGGTCAAGGAACTGGAAAAGGAGCGCGGCGATTCGATCGTCACCCTCAATCAATTCAGCGAAATCGGCAATCCGTTGTGGCACTATGCCATCACCGGTCCGGCCATGGAAGAGGCATTTTTACAAAACAAGAGCGAGAGCAGCCGCTTTTCCGCCATCTTTTTGACGCAGGGTTCGGCGGGCACGCTGGGCAGCGCGGAATATATTCGCGAAAAGCATCCTCTGGTCAAGGTCTGCGCCGGCGAGGCGCTGCAATGCCCGACGCTGTTGTTCAACGGCTACGGCGGCCACCGCATCGAGGGCATCGGCGACAAGCACGTGCCGTGGATTCACAATCTGAAAAACATGGACATGGTCGCCGGCATCGACGATAATGCGACCATGCGCCTGATGCGGCTTTTCAATGAACCGGCGGGGGTGGAATTTCTTGTCGAGTCCGGCGTGCCGCAAGCCTTCGCCGACAAGCTCGATCTTCTCGGCATCTCTTCCATCGCCAATTTGATCGGCTCGATAAAAATGGCCAAATATTATGAAATGAACGAGAACGACGTTATCTTTACAGTGGCCACCGATTCCATGGAAATGTATCAGTCCAGGCTGCTGCAGGAGCGCGAGCGCCTGGGCGAGTTCACTCCGACGAAAGCGGCGGTTGCCTTTGAAGCGGACCTGATGGGCGTCAACATCGATCATATCCTCGAACTGTCCTATTACGACAAAAAGCGCATGCACAACCTGAAATATTTCACCTGGGTCGAGCAGCAGGGCAAGAGCGTCGAGGAGCTGGACGCGCAATGGTACGACGACGACTATTGGAAACGGCAGTTCGCGCTGGTGGACGAGTGGGATGCGGAGATCGAGCGGTTTAATGAGATGACGGGATTGCCGGGGAAATTATGATCGCATAAATTCAAAAAGGCAAAACTATTTTGGGCAAAACTATTAATTCTAAAATGCTTTAGTATTGTCTTGATACAATTTTTAAGAGATATAGAGATGCCGATAAACCTGAGCACACAAATCCAAACTATTTCTTATGAAAGCTTTCATACCCTGGATTATCAAGTCATGGGTATAGCTTTTTCGATTCATCGAGAGATGGGACGATTCTGGAATGAAAAAATTTATCAAAATGAACTTTCCTATCGTTGCCAGAAGGCGGGTTTGGATGTCGCATCTGAAGTCGCCATAGAGGCGTCACATCAAGATTTTTGCAAATCCTATTTTATTGATCTCTTAATCAACAATGCAATCTATGAACTAAAAGCAGCACGTTCGCTTACCAAAGAACATGAAAAGCAAACCATTAACTATCTCATGCTTACCGGCCTGAATTACGCAAAGCTATTGAATTTTCGATCGCCTTCAGTTCAATATCGATTTGTTTCGACAAATTTAACGCCGGAAAAAAGACATAATTTCACAGTTATTGATGACGATTGGCGTAATCTTGACGAGAAAAGCATTTGGCTTAAAAAAATGCTTTTGGGCCTTTTAAGCGACTGGGGGGCGTTTCTTGAGGTCACGCTCTTTTATGATGCACTAACCTATTTTCTTGGCGGGGAAGATGAGGTTTTGAAAAGCATCGAGGTATGCAACAGCATGCATCATATCGGCGCACAAAAAGTGCATCTGCTTTCTTCTGATGTTGCTTTTAAAATCACATCTATAACAAAGAACGAGCAATATTATGAAAAGCATCTTTATCGATTCATTCAATATACATCATTGAAGGCAATCGAATGGATAAATATGAATCATGACAAAATCTTGTTTAAAACAATTCTAAAACATTAAATACTTGTATGTACTCACAAAAAAAGCAAAATCATTTCAGGCAAATCTGTTTTCATTCATTTTTAATTTTGTTTTTAATCGTTTTGCCCCAAATCGTCTTGCCTGTTAAATTATTTAACTTTTGGCCATTTTGAACTCACTCCTCATCAAAAACGGCCGTATCGTCACCGCCGAAAAAGAATTTGTCGGCGACATTTTGACGAGCGGAAAAAAGATCGTCAACGTCGGCGAAAATCTGTCCGCGCCGGATGCATCCACGAAAACAATCGACGCCTCCGGCCTGCTGGTTATGCCGGGCGGCATCGACCCGCATGTGCATTTTGAACTGCCGGTCGGCGGCGGCATCGTCTCCGGCGACG
>JAACEJ010000449.1 GCA_011682565.1 Actinomycetota bacterium
GCACTTCGACAATATTTATACAAATACAGAGATATATCTTTTGACAAATTTTGAAACAACACTTTTAGCTATCGATAAACTATGCGAAAAATATTCGATAAAGTATGTGGTTATTGGGGGGGTGGCAGCTATTATCTACAAAATACCAAGAACAACAGAAGACATAGATATTACTTTATTGACGGATATTGACAAAATTCGTGAGATTGGCAAAATTTTCTTGGAAAGATTTAGTCCATTAAAAGAAAATCCTTTAGATTTTTTTGACCGATATTTTATCTTACCATCTATCCACGAAAAAACAAAAATAAAGGTTGATTTTGCAGCAGGTGTTAGTGGCTTTGACAAAAAAGTAATTCATCGCCCTCGAACGCAGCGACGTATTTGAAAAATTAAAAGAGTATTTGCATCAATTTCATCTCTAAAATATTTCAGAATTGTTTGTTCAATGAGAAAATCCGGTCTCCATTCTTCGGTTTCCGGTCTTTAAAAAGGAATAAATAACGTGACAGGAAAAGGCTCGACAACAGAATTATTGAACGAAGTACAGGTTTACGACCTTTGCGCAAAAGCTTTTGCAGAAAGGCATCTGGAGAACAGACGTATTCTCGCTATCATCCCGGATAATTCGCGCACCGCACCCATAGACATTATGTTCCACGTGGTTTATAAGCTGCTTGCCGAGCGCGTCCGGGCACTGGATTTTTTAATTGCACTTGGTACGCATCCGCCGATGAGCGATGAGGCGATTAATAAACGGTTGGGAATTACGCAGGCTGAAAGAAAAACAAAATATCCCAAGGCGCGGTTTTTTAATCATCACTGGAAAGACCCGAATCAATTAAAAAACATCGGCACTATTACTGAAGATGAAGTAGCCAGAATTTCAAAGGGCCTGATGCGGCAGAACGTCGATGTCACAATTAATAAAATGGTTTTCGATTACGATATGCTGATGATTATCGGCCCGACGTTCCCGCACGAAGTCGTTGGCTTTTCCGGTGGAAATAAATATTTGTTTCCCGGTATTGCCGGGCAGGAGATTATCGATATGTTTCACTGGCTGGGAGCACTCATCACGAACCCCGTTATCATCGGTACAAAATACACACCTGTTCGTGCTGTTGTGGATAAAGCGGCTACTTTTTTACCAATGGAACGGATGTGTTTGAGCCTGGTAATGAAGGGTGAAGACCTGGCCGGGCTTTACATTGGTACGCCGGAAGAAGCGTGGTCGGCTGCATCGGATTTGTCCGACAAACTGGATATCGTTTATAAAGATCATCCCTACCAAAAAGTCCTTTCGTGCGCACCCAAAATGTATGATGATATCTGGACCGGTGGCAAGTGCATGTACAAACTGGAATCTGTTGTTGCCGATGGCGGTGAACTGATCATTTACGCGCCGCATATCACAGAGGTTTCCGTAACGCATAGGGCCGTCATTGAAAAGATCGGCTACCACGTGCGCGACTATTTTGTCAGGCAGATGGATCGTTTCAAAGACATTCCCGGCGGCGTGATGGCACATTCAACGCATGTAAAAGGAATCGGCACTTTTGAAGATGGCGTTGAAAAACCGCGTATCAACGTTGTGCTGGCGACACAAATTCCACCGGATGTTTGTGAAAAAATAAATTTAGGCTATCGCGACCCGAACAGCATTCATATTGAAGAATGGCAAGGGCGTGAAGATGAAGGTATTCTTTATGTTCCCAAAGCCGGGGAAATGCTTTATCGGCTCAGAAAAGATCCCTTTCGAAAATAAAATTCCACAACCGATAAAATGAATTAATCATCCCCCGGATGTCTCGTTACAGACCTTGGGGATGGACTGAAGAAATGGAGGTTAAACGATGCCAGCGAATAAAAATGTTGTCGTTGCCCAATCAGGCGGGCCTTCGCCGGTTATTAATAATACGCTGCGCGGAATTATAGAAACGTGCCAGATGTTTCCCGATAAATTTGGTAAAATTTACGGTGGCTGGCACGGCATCGAAGGCGTTTTAAAGGAAGAACTCATCGACATTTCCGCGCAGAAAAAAGAAGAAATCAGTTTACTGAGAACGACGCCGGCAGCGGGTTCAATCGGCACATGCCGCTATAAATTGAAAGCGCAGCAACAAGAGGATTTTGAACGTGTTATCGAGGTTTTCAAAGCGCATAACGTCGGCTATTTTTTCTATATCGGTGGCAATGACTCGATGGACACGGCCAACAAAATAGCAAAACTGGCGCATAAGAAAGGACTCGATCTCATCGCGATCGGCGGGTCCAAAACAATTGATAACGATGTCGGTGATTCGGAATTCAAACTCATCGACCACACGCCCGGCTATGGCAGTGTGGCGCGTTACTGGGCGCTCAATGTACAAAATGCCAATGAAGAAAACATGGGTTCCAGTCCGGCAGATCCCGTCCTGGTTTTGCAGGCCATGGGGCGAAAAATCGGCTTTATTCCGGCAGCCGCCCGGCTCGGCGATCCGGATCGGCAAATGCCGCTGCAGATTTACATGCCCGAGTCCGGGCTTTCCCTGGACCAGTTGACGGACAATGTCAATGACGAATTGAAAAGAAGCGACCGCTGTATCGTCGTTGTCAGCGAAGGCTTTGATGTGGGCGACATCGGTGAGGTCAAGGATTCGTTCGGACACACAGAGTTTAGCGCCAGCATGTTCACGGCGCAGCAGGTTGTCGTCAATCATCTGAATAAAGTCGGGCTGAAAGCCAGAGGTGCGGCCCGCGGGCAGGTCGTCGGCACCGACCAGCGCGACACGATGATTTATGCCTCCTCTGTCGATGTTGATGAGGCATACAAAGTCGGGCAAAATGCTGTAGTGATCGCTGTTGAACATGGCTCCGGTTATATGTCCACCATTTTGCGACGTCCGGGTTTAATCTACAACGTTGATTTCGACAAGGTGCCGCTGGAAGACGTTGCCAACTCGGAGCGCGAATTTCCCAAAGAATGGATCACGCCCAATAGAATTGATGTGACCGATGAATTTGTAAAATACGCCCGTCCGCTCATTGGCGAGGATTGGGTGAGCGTGCCGGTGATAAACGGCATGCAGCGTTTCGCTCGTCTTGAGAAAATATTTGCCGAACAGAAACTTGAGAAATACATTCCCCAGGCTATCAGATAATCCGTTGAACAAAAATGCGAGGTATAAAAAAATGTCCGATCCCCAGGAAGGGTTGAAAAGTTTACAACCAATACACGAGTTTCTTATCGCCATTGATTCCGACGGCTGTGCTTTCGATACCATGGAAATCAAGCACAAAGAGTGTTTTATTCCGAATATCATAAAATACTGGAATTTGCAGCCGGTTTCGAAATACGCCCGCGCTGCCGCAGAATTCGTCAATCTTTACTCCAAATGGCGCGGCATTAACCGGTTTCCGGCGCTCACCATGGCATTTGATTTGTTGAAGGAATGGCCGGATGTGCAAAAACGCCATGTCGATATTCCCGTGGCGCAGCCGGTGCGCGACTGGATCGAACGCGAAACGAAACTGGGTAACCCCGCACTCAGGGCGGAAGTCGAAAAAACCGGTGATCCCGTTTTAACGCAGGCTCTGGAATGGAGCGAGGCAGTGAATGCGACCGTTGCGGATATGGTTCACGATGTGCCGCCGTTTCCTTTTGTTCGCGAAAGCCTGGAAAAAATTTCGCAATGGGCGGATGTCATTGTTTGCTCCGCTACGCCTAACGAAGCGCTTGTGCGTGAATGGCAAGAACACGATATTGCCAAATACACACGCATTATCGCCGGCCAGGAAATGGGCAGCAAAAAGGAACATATTCATCTCGCTTCAAGCGGCAAATATGCATCCGGTAAAGTGTTAATGATCGGCGACGCACCCGGCGACATGAAAGCCGCCCGCGCAAACGACGCGCTCTTTTTCCCTATCAAGCCGGGACAGGAAGATGAATCGTGGGAATTCTTTTTCAAAGAAGCAGCGGATAAATTTAAAAACGGTGAGTACACAAAGGAATATGAAGCCAAGTTGATAGATGAATTCGAAGCCTTG
>JAACEJ010000450.1 GCA_011682565.1 Actinomycetota bacterium
TGTCACCCTTTCACATTCTGAAATTGCGGAGATGAAAACAGAATTTACGGCAGAAGAAGCAAAAACCGATTCAATCGATGCAAAGCTTTTTGTCAGGGACGCGTCGGACGGTTCCTACTGGATTCAGGCGTCGCTGATAGATAGTGCCGGTAACCGGAGCGAACCGGATTCCATGTTGATACATTTTGACAGTACGCCGCCAAAGGTTACTGTCCTGCCCGGTGATTCGGTTGTCGATGAAAATGCCGACGATTACCAGGTCTCCGCTGTAGTAACGGACGAAAACCATGTTGATTTTGTTCGCTTGCAGTATTGGCGCGGCGGTCAGCGCAGCAAGCCGTTAATGGATATGACACGAGCGAATGATTCAACATATACCGGTATCATACCGCCTGAATTTGTTACAAACCGCGGGCTGGAATATGCTGTGCTGGCAAGCGACGGTTTGTCGACAAATCGTGCCCCGGAAATAGCAGGAATCCCGGCTTCGTATCCGGTTCGTGTTCGAATTGAAGGCGAAAACAGCAGCGGTATGGTTCGCGACACTGTGGTTGTTGTCGGTACCGACGTCGATGCGTATCGAATGATCTCTTTACCTCTCGCTGCTGTTGATCCGTCATCGGATGCTGTGTTCGCAGATGATTTCGGCACTTACGATCCGAAACGCTGGCGCCTGTTCCACTGGGACACTCCCAAAAGCATTTTTAACGAATTCCCGGAAACCGGTGATATTGTACCCGGCCGGGCGTTCTGGTTAATCTCAAAAATAAAAGATGTATTTATTGATACGGGCCCAGGTTTGAGCGTGAATACTTCTGAACCGTTTGTTATTGTTCTGCGAAAAGGGTGGAACGATATTGGCAATCCTTTTAATTTTCAAGTTGATTGGAAAGATATTTTTATCACCAGTGCGGCGGATACGCAGAAAATTATCGGGCCTTACACGTATGATGGTCGGTGGAAAATTGCGCCGCAGATTCCCGTGATGAAGCCATGGAAGGGATACAGTTTATACACAGAGTCGGACGATATTTCCCTGCTCATTCCGCCGATTGTTGCCAAACAAAGCCTGGAAAAATCACTGCCCCTGCCGGGATACAATGATGTGCTATGGGCGCTCTCTATTGAGGCAAAAAATGATGTTGCTGTCGACGCAGCAAATTTCATTGGCTGCGCAAGGAACGCTACCATGGATTGGGACTATGGTTACGATTATGTTGAGCCCCCGGTTGTCGGTTCTTACATTTCGATGTATTTCCCCCATAGCGATTGGAATTTGAATGCGAAAAAATATACCACCGATTTTCGCTCCGAGGAGAACGACGGGTACGTTTGGGATTTTGAGGTCACGGCCAATTCATCCGATAGTGAAATCAAACTCCTGTTCCACAAGATGCTTAAAGTGCCGCCATCGCTTTCTATGAATTTAGTGGATGTGGAAGCAAATATTTCGATAGATTTGCAAAGGGATTCCACTTATTCTTTTTGGCTGTCTCATAAAGATGCCGTTCGCCATTTTAAGATTTTTGCCGGAGATGTGGAGTTTATGGAAGATCATAAAAACGATTTGCCCGCCGAACCCACAAACTTTGAGTTGGTGCAAAACTACCCGAATCCTTTCAATAGTTCCACCATGATCCTGTACGAATTAAAAGAGACGACGCAGGTAAAGCTCGGTATTTACAATCTTCTTGCACAGCAGGTTAGGCTTTTATATAACGGCATGCAGGAAAAAGGTTTTCATCAATTTCGCTGGGATGGAAGAGATGAGAATGGGTGGGAACTGGGCACGGGAATATATATCCTCCGCCTGGAAACACCAGCCTACACTTCAACACGCAAAATGATTTTTATGCGCTAATTTGGATTTTCGATACTAGAAAAGGTTGTCACTTGGAATGTATTTGTTGATCAAGAAATTTATTTTTGTTGTGCTTTTCGTTTTCATGCTTTTTGATAGCGGCAATACTCTCGCTCAAAAAGTATCTGACCCCGCTGTCATCGAGGGAGTGGATTATTTTTACAAAGCAAAATTTCCGCAAGCGATAGAGAGCCTTCGAAAAGCCATTTCCACAGGTAAGTTACCTGGGGATGATGTTTTCGCCGCTTACTTGTATATGGCTTTTTCGCAAATGCGTCAAAATGCACCGCAGGATTCTGTCGATATAAATTTAGTTGCAGCGATTAAAGCGAATCCGAACATTGAAATTGACGGAACGAAAATTCCTCCCGATCTGTTTGAACGTTTTGTTGCCGTCAGAAAAAGCACACTCGGCGGTCTTCTCATTGTTACCGAGCCGGGCGCCGCTTCGGCAATTTTGATGAAACAAGACGGCAATGAAGTGATGACCCGCTACACGCCCGCGTTATTTACAAATTTGTTTGCCGGGCCATACGAGTTAGTGATTGCCAAAGATGGTTACAAACCGCAGACAGCTTTAGCGAACGTTTCAGCCAGCCGCACGGATACGCTGATCGTTATCCTAAACGAGAAAAAAAATACGATTTTTAAGAAATGGTGGACCTGGGGAAGCGGCCTGGCCGTCGCCACTGCCATCGCTATTTTCCAAAAAACCGGAAAAAAAAAGGAAAAAGAAGGGGACTTGCCCGAACCGCCTGCCAGGCCAAAGCCATAGGGGACAGTCTATGCTAATTTTCGCTATTTCGTCCCGCTAACAGAAATTATTGAAACAAGAGTAGATTGGCAAATGAACCTTAAAAATATCATTCAAAAAGGCGAATCGCAAACCGTTGAGTTTAAGGATTCTTTCGACCGCGAGACCTTGGAAACGGCTGTTGCCTTTTCTAACACCAAAGGCGGCACTATCCTGATTGGTATTGATAACAAGGGAACGGCAAAAGGCGTCTCGGTCGGCTCGGAGACACTGGCCGAATGGAGCAACCGGATTTCTCAGGCGACGGAACCCACGGTTATCCCGGAATTACAACGTGAAGAAATGGATAGCAAAAACATTGTCATCATAACAATAAAGGAATATCCGCTTAAACCGGTTTCTTTTCGTGGCAGATGTTTTAAACGCGTTGCAAACTGCAACCGACAAATGTCACCGCAGGAGATTGCGCAAATGCACCTTTTTTCAACGGGAAATAGCTGGGACGCCCTGCCGGCCGCTGTGAGCGGAGCGGAGGTTTTGCATGCGGAAAAAATAAGCGACTGACTATATAACAGCATCTTTAGCGCTGGGGAGAAGATCGTTTCAGCAAAAAGATAACCCTGTCGACATATTGAAAAAAGTCGAATTGATTAAAGATGGCACACCCACATGGGCTGCGGTTCTCTTGTTCGGCAAAACGCCCCAGTCCCCACTCACCCAGGCAACGATTCATTGCGGTCGATTTAAGGGTGAAACAAAAATTATTGACGACCGCCTGATATCCGGAACGATTATCGAGCAAATCAATGAGGTTATGGATTTTATACGCAAGAACACCGATGTCGAATTTGTGATTACCGGAAAACCACAGCGGGATGAGATTTGGGATTATCCGTTGGAAGCCTTGCGTGAAGCGGTCATTAATGCCGTCTGCCACCGCGATTACAGCGATCCTGCCGATATTCAAATCAGGATTTACGATGAATCCATTCGGATATGGAATCCCGGAGGTTTGCCTTTTGATATGACGATTGACGATCTGCTTGATCCGGCACATTCGTCAAAACCCAGGAACAAACTCATTGCGCAAATTTTTTATGATATGGCTTTAATTGAACGATATGGCAGCGGCATTCAACGAATGATTACGGATTGTGTAAGAGCCGGTTTACCGGAACCGGATTTTGAAGAAAAGTTTGGCGGGTTTGCGATTACTTTTAAGAGGGATATTCTTACAGAAGAGTATTTGAGTAGTATCGGATTCAACAAAAGGCAAATAGCTGCATTAAAAATTATCAAAAGCAAACCTGGAATTACAAATAAAGAATACAGTGAAATGTTCAATATTAACGATAGAACTGCTTTGAGATATCTGCAAGAAATGTGTTCTAAAAATATTCTTGAAAGGGTTGGGAAAAC
>JAACEJ010000035.1 GCA_011682565.1 Actinomycetota bacterium
TAAAAACAGATATATTTTTATGTATGGCGTATTAAATAAAGTTTATAAATTTCAGGAAACTATTCAATGGCAAAAACAAAAGTTGAATTGCCGGACGAGCAATTAAGGACTTTAAAACACCTGTCGGATGAGACAAAAATTTCTATGGATGAATTGATCCGTTCTGCAATTAATTTATTGATCGAAGCATCAAGGGATCCCGAGAAAGAGCGTCGAGTTTCTCGTGCTATCGCTGCGGCGGGAAAATTTAAGTCAGGGAAATCGGACATATCAGTAGAACACGACAAATATCTGGAAGAAGATTTTGACAAATGACTATTTTTGTTGATACTTCCGCATTATTTGCTGTGCTAGACTCGGAAGATAATAATCATAATACGGCAAAAGAGATTTGGCTTAAATTACTTGCGAACGAATCGAAATTGCTTTGCTCAAATTACATACTAGTCGAATCATTTGCTCTTATCCAACGAAGGCTGGGTATAGAAGCGGTCAGTGTTTTTCAAAATGCGATTTTGCCTGTAGTAAATACTTTTTGGATTGACGAACAATTGCACTTGGCCGCGACTTCTGTTGTTGTTTTAGCTGCCTCAAGGAGGAAATTAAGCTTAGTCGACTGCTCAAGTTTCATCATTATGCGAAAACTTTCCATTGAGACAGCCTTTACTTTTGACAAACATTTTCTGGAAGAAGGATTTACTTGTCTGGGACTAAAATATTCCGCCTTAAATTCCAATCAATAATTCCATAAATTCCTCAATCAACACTTCTTCCTCGCCCAATTTCCATGTTGCGGCAATAATCTCCTCTTGTCGTGATTGATTGATAATACCCTCCGCGTTTGCTTTAAATTTGGCAACAACTTCTTCATCGCTCATGGGGTTTTCCGGGCTGCCTTTGGCGTGGTCGACTTGCTCGGTAAAAGTTTGGCCGTCAGTTGTAGTAACGGAAACGATCGCCCGTTTTGTTGCCGGGAATAAACTGTCAATCTCGGCATCGGCAACGACTTTTATTTTTTTGAGCATGTCCCAAATTTGCGGGTCTGTGAGTTTGCTTCCACTAAAAGAAGAAGGAAGCACCTTGCCGTCCACCATTGCCGCGGCAATGCAATAGGGCAGGCTGTGGTCTGCGGTTTCTTTTGTTGTCGGTTTGTATTTGCTCGGATCGGAGAGAATGTCCGCACCGCGCGTTGTCGTTTTGACAAGGATTTTTTTCACATTGTTCGGCGACAAGTTGTGTGCCTGGCGTAAATTCAAAACAACGGTAATCGGCTGGTGCGTCAGAGCTTCCGTCGGAAAGGGTTTAAAACCGCATTGGGTAATGAGAAATTCTTTCCCCAAGCCATGCAAAAGTTTTTCCGTGTCCCATGCGACGTTGTGCAAAACTTCCACCAGTCCTTCTTTGCCCTCAACAACTTGCACAGGCCCGGAATAGTTTTCCGCTGCCAGCAGCGCTGCCCGCACGCCGGCCTCGGTGGCCATCGGATCGGCAGTATTTTTCATATTAGTAAGGTGTCCGGCAACAACGCCGCCGAGAGTAAAATGGCTGCTGCCGCTGATTCCTGTAGCTGCTACGGTTTGTTGCTGATTCAGGCCCAGCATCCTTGCCGCAACGATGGGTGAAACAAATTGAGTGAGCGTCGCGTGATGCCATCCCACTTCACGAACACCCGGGTTGGCGGCGAGACACCAACGCAACTCCAACTCGTAGGCAATGACAATTCCTACCAATAACGCCTGCGTATTCTTGTGCGCTTTTTCTCCTGCTGCCAGAGCTGCGGGAATAATATCGGACGGATGGCTGGGGTCGTTTTTCCAGAAAATATCATTATAATCCAGGGCGCGAATTAACAGTGCATTCATCAGCGCAGCGTTCGGTGCATTTGTTTTCAGGCCGCTGCCAATGACCGTGGCATCGGGGGTTCCACCCAGTTTTTGAATGTAGCGATATGCTGCTCGCATATCTTCATTCTTGCTCGCTGCGAGGGCACAACCGATGCTGTCGAGCATGAATCGGCGTGCCTCCCTCAGGGCATTTGCCGGTATACTTTCGTAGTGAAGGGATAAAGCAAATTCGGCCATTTGCTCGGTGATGCTCATCGGGCACACTCCTTTGTTAATACTGAAAGCGTATCGACACCCGGAGCTTTTATTGAAGCATCCGGGGACGACGTAGTATACAGAAAAATAACCATAAAACTCTTTGAAAACAATTCTTTTTCGTTGCTTCTCAAACCTTTAATTCCTATTTTAAGACAAAGGGGTCTTAAAAGAAAGGAAGAAATGTGCTCTCACAAAGCTGTAAATACGGGATAAGAGCGGTCATTTACCTGGCGCTGAAAGAAAAAGAAGGGTTTGTCTCTATTAATGAAATTTCTAAAAATCTGGATGTCCCTTTTCACTTTTTGACCAAAACGCTGCAAATGCTGACACAAAAAAAACTGTTACAATCAAATAAAGGACCAAAGGGAGGCGTACGCCTTTCCATTTCAGCCGAGAGGATAACGCTCATGGAGATTGTCCTCGCTATTGATGGAGCAAAACTTTTTGAACAATGTATTATTGGGTTGCCGGGGTGCGGAGTGCTCAAATCCTGCCCCTTGCACGAGGAATGGACGGCAGCGCTGGAAATCATAAAGAGAACTTTGAATGAAAAAACCCTCAGACATCTGGCCCGACGGGTAATAGATGAGAGTCTGAGAATCACAGATTTGAATAATGCTGATTTTTTAAGTGCTTTGGACTAGAGATTTAAAAGTGATCGGTACAAGAAGGGAATTGTGAATCCCGCCCGCTTATGCTTCTACAACCAAACATTCCTCTTTAATACAAACTTTTTCCATTATTCCCACAAGCCAGCTTTGATAATCATGGATTTCTTCCGGCCTGAATTTATTAAAAGCACAGGCGAATGTTTCCTGAATGATGTGTTCGGTTTTTTCGATATTGGAAGTAACCTGAAGTGCATGACTATAAAGAAAATCCATGTGCTGAAAAGCGATCTCTTCAAATTCCCGGATTTGTTTTTTCATCATTATTGTCCTCCCTATCTTCTCTTGAGTTAGTTCCCGTTGGAAAAGTGAGATTTATAGTTTGCCAGTGACCACATTCAGGAACGGCGCCTAACCTCTCAAAATTTATTTCACCAACAAAAACAAGTTATATCTTTCCAATAACAATCAGATTGGCAGAAGTGTCTTCATTAAATGATTCAAAATTCATTCCCCCGTAAAATTCCACCTTTTTAAATCCTTGCAGCAAAAGCGCATCTGATATTTCTTCTTTTGTATATGGAAAAAGAGGCGTGCTCTGCAGCTTATGCGAGACCTTTTCTCCCATCCATCGGAATGTAAGTATATTAAACTGTATTAAATGTTGATCAAAGTCATAAAATCGAACAATATTCTGATCTTCATATCGTGCAATATTTATGATCCTTTCACGATTTTTTAGTAAACGCTCATAATTGAGTAATTGTGCCACGAAAATTCCGTTATTGTTCAACAGTGCTGCAAAATTCGTCAGAGTATTTTCCAGGTCGGATTTTGTTAAAAGATGCGGCAAAGAATTCCCCAAACAAAAAACAGCATCAAAAGTTTCAGAGCAATGCTTTTGCAAATCCTGCATTGATGAATGAATCCATTCGACTTTGGCGCCCAATTGTGTTGCGTTGCGTTTGGCTTTTTCCAACATCTGCAAGGAGATATCCGCCCCGGTGGTGTTGATGCCCATTTGTGCCAGTACGCACGAATGGAGACCGGTGCCACAAGCCGCATCGAGAACGGAAGAAAATTGAAAACGCGAATGCCATTTTTCCATCAGCGGCTTTGTTTTCTCCAGCCGCTGTGCAAATTTTGTCATGTTATCATAATCAAGTGCCAGATCATCGTAAAAATCAACGGCTGATTTTGTGCGATTATATTTGGGTGAAATATCCACTTTATCATTCTCATATTTTACAAAAATAAGATTTCACTAGCGGCGAATTTTCATCTTTTGTCCATGCAGCAAAACCGAGTTCACGGACTTTATCTATCATGGGCGCAGGTAAGAAAGGCGCGATTAGTTCATAGATTTGTCCCTGGCCAAGAGTGTTCAATTCTTCTAAAACCCGTCCCAGCGGATGTTCACCAGCTTGCAGGATCGGTCCGGCGTCCAGGGATTTTACGATTTTTGCTTCATTGAACCAGTCCGGGACTGAACTGTCTTTTTCCGTCTCTTCTACGATCACTTCTTCAGCGGTTTTCCCATCATAGCTTAAAATTCTCCGCTCACCTTCCAGTTTTTTCTTCTCAGTTAAATCCTGAGAAACTTCAAGAGTGCCGAGGTATTCGCCGTTCTGTCCGCGCAAAGCAAAGTATTCGATATGAATGAACTTTCCTCTTGAATCGATCCAAAAAGCGGCTCGCTCCTCTCTGCCCGAGCGAAAATCATCAATAATTTTTTCAACAATGTGCACGCTGGACGGCGGGTGGCAAAACTGCACTTTGCGTCCAATAATTGCACGTGTCCGATCAAAAATTCTTTCGGAACTCTGGTTAAAGTAACGGACATTATCGTCCGCATCTACAAAAGTTATATCGACAGGTAATGTATTCAGAATGGCAAGCAGATCCTGAATATTAAAGCTGCCGCTGGGAAGTTGGATTTTTCCGGCTTCTGCGCTCTCTTCTTTTTTGTGCTCAATGCCTGCCGGCTCCCAAACATCCTTGGGATCATAAAGACAATAGCCGATTTCCGTCGTTTGATTGTAAATCTCATACCATTCGACGTCGGATAGTTTATCCATGCACATGGGAAAGAGGATATGTTCTTCCTTGTAAATCATTTCCTCAATGACTTCGACGCTTGGCTTGATCACGAGGCCAATGATTGTTCTCGCCTCAGCGGGGCTCATTTCTTCGTTGACGCTCAAAGCGGAGTGGGCTGCTTTTAATTGTTCCCGGATTTCATCATCCTTTCCCCACATAACCGTTGGCGGGCCGGTTATGCCATGTTTTTCCAGGTAAGGGAAAAGCAAATTTTCTTTTCGCCGGTAATGTTTATCAATGTCCGATAAATTATTGAAATGAGATTTTAACGATTGCCAGAGCTTTCGTGTATCCGATTTATCATCAACCCGGGCGATGAGTTTTTCAATCTCGGCAATCTCAAACTGGATCGCCCTGTTTTCCTGAACAAAAGTATGAACAGGATGACCGGGAGGGGGTATCTTTGCACCCGTCTCGTCAATGACGCCCTTTAGCGCCTGCGAATGGACATCACATAATTTAAGAATCTCTTCCTGTGGCAATCCTTCTGAAATTAATTCCTGTTCAACCTCGACGACCTCGCCATAAGGGACTTCACCCATTAATTGGACAAGCTGTGTCCTCACTGCATCAGGAGCGATCCCTTTGTGCAATTGTAAAATCATATGTTTTAATAAATCTTTCCGTTTTTCGGAATTATTGATTAATTCGCTCATCGAATACTCCTGTTTCATTTATAATGAACGCCTATATTGGCTGATATTGCATTTGAATAATTGATAAAATTACAAGTCCCGGTTCGTATTAAAAAAGAAACTCCTGCAGAGGAACCGGCTCTGCAGGAGTTTTTTTTCTAGTTATCCCTTCTCAATTCTTTGGCACTTTGTTTAATATCCGTCAAATCCCGCTGCATTTCACTCCAGCCGTACCAGAGCGCATAGTCAGGATTTGCGTGAAAAGTGCCCTGGAAGGTACGCATTCGGTGCTCCAGGAACATGACAAACAGTTTGTTCTCAATTGGAGTCGGTGAATCATGAAACGTCAACAAATCAGGAAAAGGATAGGCATAGTTTTCGGGCTTTTGCAAAATACCATCTTTGTAAAGACCGGCAACGATACGTATCGCCTCTGCCATCAAACGGTCGGCATTCTTGATCATGTCGTCACCCTTTTGCAATTCTCCTTTTGCAAAATTAACCGAGTGACACTGATTGCACGTCTTGATCATTTTATCCCGTTCTTTTTGCCAGGATTCCTGCGTCAGGCGAACAACATCCGCAGCTTTAACGACGTCCAGCCTTGCGGTAGGTTTACCCTGCGGATCCAAAACACCCAGACCTTGCAAAATCGTTGCTCTATCAGCCGCCCATTGCTTGTCTTCCGGCATGGGTAGACGAACAGCCAGAAAACCCCATGCGGTGCGCACTTCATGGTTGCCATCCTGCATGTGGCAGGTCTGGCATGTTGGTGCCGCGGCTTCTTTGTCAAGTATTCCCGTTTGTTTCAGCAACGCTCTCACGCCATGCTTTGAAGCAGAATACATTTCCCACTGCGGGTGATCGAAGCCCATGTGGCAGGTCTGGCAGGCTTGCGGCTGCTGCGCTTCTTTTTTGGAAAACGTATGTCTCGTGTGGCAGGCATCGCAAGAGGCAACGCCAAAGCCGGAGCCTTCCTTCTTGAGTGTCTTAATTTCTTCTTCACTCTTGAGGCCGATTTTATGGCAGGCTCCACAGCCTTTCATGCCTTCTGTCATCGCCATGGGCTGCCAATGGATTGTCGGCATGGCGTTCATTGCTGCCCAGGCTACTGCATGTTTTCCTTTCTTGAACTGCTCGACCTTTTCTTCATGGCAGTTGGCACATGTTTCCGGAGTTGGAATTAGAGTATTCTTTACATCCTGAGCCGTTTTGTGCTGATCGCCATGGCACACCGAGCAGCCAACATCATTGCGACTGTGTTCACTCAATTGCCAATCCGAAACAATACTTGGAGTAATTTTCTTATGACACTCGATACATGTCTCCGCAAAACTCGTGCTTGCGAAAAACAATCCGAGCGCCAATGCAACGAACCACTTTTGTTTGATCATACAACCTCCTCCTGTCATTTAATGAATCCCTTAATTAATTAAAAGAACGCCTGTTTTTTAAATGGGCAGCAAGTGAATCCGAAGACACTTTTTTCTCCCCAAGTGATCGACTTTGATAATCCGGTACCTGGCCGCGGTTATGAAAATACGACGGATCGTTGAGGTGTTTTATATGATACCTATATTCCTGCGTTGGAATATTATTCTGCCAGACTCCGGTCAATCTTGCAATTACCGATCCGCCAAGAAACAGCAAAACAATTACAAGGGCATAAACCACAGGCTGCAAACGAACTTTTGTCTTTGTTATCGAAAAGGTAAGTGTGTTTTCTACAGGACAAACAGCGACACAACGCAAACAGGCGTTGCATTCGTCGGACAGGACAACTTTCTCTTTATGCACCTTTATATTCATAGGACAGGCTTGTGTACATTCGCGGCAATCAGTACAAGTATCGGGATTCCTGTGAATTTTAAAGAGACTTAACCAGCTTGTCAGGCCCAAAAGCGCTCCATAAGGGCAAAGGTACCGGCACCAAAAGAATCTTATTAAAATGGAAAACAAAACCAGGGCGATTAAAACACGCACTGTAAAGGAAGACATATTGACAAAGAACAAGAGCATTTTTATGTCTGCTACTTTATTGTAGGGGCTATAAATAAATTTTTGCAAGTCGATAACATTCATCTGCACCAATACGGCCCAGAGGAAGAAAAACAAAATAAGATATTTCAAACTTCGTAGCGGATAATCCAGCCACCTTGGAAGACTCCGTGGCCGGCTAAAAATTAAAACATGAATTTTTGCCAGGTATTCCGAAAACAAACCGACCGGACAGACCCAACTGCAAAATCCCCTTTTCAACAGAAATGCTGTTGCCAGAATAATAATGAAAAGTAAAACTCCGAAAGGATGAACAAGATTGAATTTTCCCGTCAAAACCCAATACTTGAGGCTCATTAATGAGCTTATGGGAAGAAAAGACTCGACCCCGGGTGGTCTTGAAACAACATGATCGGCGCCGCGTTCCAGTTGGCTTACAAAGATATAAAACTTTATGCCGATCCATATTATAACTGCCAAAAAACCAAACTGAACTAATCGTCTGTAAAATTGTGTCGCAAGCTTTGCTTTTAGCACATTCAGGAAATTCATTAAATGTTTCTCATTTTATAATTAGGACAATTTCGTCCGAAATATAAAACATCTACAGCTTATGATCAAGAGTTATATTTTGCATTTCATTACAAGGTCGTATTTTTCCTTGCGGAGTCGAGTTTCTGCTGGTCGTTGTGATCAGAATTTTCTTTTTTGCAGGCCTTTTTTATGTCACTAATTGAGACCTATAACTCCAGATTCTATTACAAACTTTTTTTAGATTTGGAACATTTTTTGAATAAAGTTATGATCCTCGCGCTGATGAATATTGGTGAATTCATTTGTTTGTGACGAATAAGTATAATCCTTTTCCCATTTTTCAATATTCCCGGCAATTTGTTTAATGGCATCTGTAATATAATAAACCTCATCATTCGTCATTGTCGGATGTATTGACATACGTACCCATCCTGGTTTCTCGGACAGATCACCGTGATCGATTTTATCAGTGATATGCCTGGACTCTTGCGGTGTAACATGGAGCAAAAAATGCCCATAAGTTCCGGCACAGGAACAGCCGCCTCTCACCTGGACACCAAAGCGGTCGTTGAGCAATTTGACAATAAGGTTATAGTGGATACGATCAACATAAAATGAAAAAATACCCAGACGATCTTCAATTTGAGGAGCCAGAATATGCAGACCGGGAATTTTATTCAACTCTATAAAAACAATTCGCACTATTTCTTCTTCGCGTTCCAGTATCTTATCAATCCCCATCTTTTCTTTCAAACGAATGGCAAGTGCGGCTTTGATGGCCTGTAAAAATCCGGGTGTTCCGCCGTCCTCCCGGATTTCAATGTCCTGAGAAAAGCGGAATCGCCCCCATGGATTCGTCCAATCCACGGTACCACCGCCCGGCTGGTCGGGGATTTTATTGTGATACAAGTTAGAATCGAATATAAGTACACCCGAAGACCCGGGTCCGCCTAAAAATTTGTGCGGCGAGAAAAAAATAGCATCCAGCTTTTCCAATGGATCTTTTGGATGCATATCCATTTCAACGTAGGGCGCAGAAGCAGCAAAATCAATAAAACAGAGGCCGCCGTGTTCGTGCATTATGCGCGCCAGCCGGTAGAAATCCGGTCTGATTCCCGTTACGTTTGAACATGCCGTAAAGCTGCCGATCTTAAACACCCGGGCTTTGTGTTTTTCCAACCGTGCTTGCAGATCATCAAAATTCACCAGTCCGTTTTTATCCGCCTGAATAACCTCAACATCGGCAATTGTGGCAAGCCAGGAGGTCTGGTTCGAATGATGTTCCATGTGGGTTATAAAAACCACTGGTCGTTGAGAGCCTTTTTCGCATTTAAGCGGATAGCAGCTTTCCGGGACTTTGAGGCCGAGAATGCGCTGGAATTTGTTTACCGCAGCAGTCATTCCAAAGCCCGCATGAATAATCACATCATTGGAACCCGCATGAACGTGTTTTTTAATCATATCGTGGGCGAAATGATAGGCCTTTGTCATCAAAGTACCGGTTATACTGGATTCGGAATGGGTGTTACCTACGAACGGTCCAAAATCTTGCGCGATTTTTTGTTCAATCGGGGCGTAGAGACGCCCGCTCGCCGTCCAGTCCGCATATACAATCCTTCGCTCGCCGTAAGGGGAGGCGAACGTTTGATCTATTCCAACAATATTTTTTCTGAATGGCACAAAGTATGATTCAAGTAAATTCAAAACAATACTCCCGAGGCTGATCCCAATATAGTACTTGTTAAAGTATTAAAAAATTATTAATTACTCAATCATTTTTTAACAAGCAGAGCGCGCCAATAAAAAACCACTTTAGCTCTAGTGCTATTATTTTGAAATTGGCTTGATAAATGGTTTGAATTCGTTTTCAATGTCCGAAAAAGCCTTTGCTATTTAAATAAAATTTTCATATTCTTTCTATGGTATCTGTCCGAGTCTTTTCACAGAATTCGAGTGTCTTGTCAATTGAAAATATTCAAGTTTGCATCTCACCTGAATAGAAATCTAATCAACTAAAACTACCAATATTTAGCGAGGATTTTTACAATGGCTGAAAAGAAAAAAGAGTTAAATCGTCGACAGTTTTTGGGGAGCACGGCTGCTGCATCGGCCGCCGCATTTACTATTGTTCCGAGGCACGTTCTGGGCGGGCCGGGTGTTAAAGCACCAAGTGATAAACTAAACATTGCCGGCGTCGGCGTCGGCGGCATGGGGAAAAACAATGTCAGGAACTGTGCCGATGCCGGTGAAAATATTGTTGCCCTGTGCGATGTGGATTGGGATTATGCCGGCGATGTTTTTAAACAATATCCAAAGGCAAAGACGTATAAAGATTTCCGCGTCATGTTAGAAAAACAAAAAGATATCGACGCTGTCATTGTTGCCACACCGGATCACAACCACGCCGTCGTTGCCATGGCTGCCATGCAATTGGGAAAAGGTGTTTATGTGCAAAAACCATTGACGCGGACGCCATGGGAAGCACGTATGCTGACCGAGGCTGCAAGAAAATATAAAGTTGCCACGCAGATGGGCAACCAGGGTCATTCGGGCGAAGGTGTGCGCCTGATCTCCGAATGGATTTGGGACGGTGCCATTGGCGAGATACGCGAAGTGCACGCGTTCACTAACAGGCCGCTGTGGGTGCAAGGCGTTTACCGGCCGCACGAAAAACCGGATGTTCCTGATACGTTGGCCTGGGACCTTTGGCTTGGCCCTTCTCCTTATCGTCCGTATCACCCTGCTTACGTTCCATGGTCCTGGCGCGGCTGGTGGGATTTTGGCTGTGGCGCTCTGGGCGACATGGCCTGCCATGTTCTCGATCCCGTATTCACAGCATTGAAACTGGGCTATCCGACCAGTGTCGATGCTTCCTCTCCGAGGATTTACATTGAAAGAGGTCTTGTTAAGGAAACAATGGACGAGACCGCACCGGTTTCATCGGTCATTAATTATAATTTCCCGGCCAGGGAGAATATGCCGCCGGTTACGATCAGGTGGTTTGACGGTGGTCTGATGCCTCCGCGTCCCGACGAGTTGGAACCCGGACGTCGTATGGGCAACGGCAGCAGCGGCGTTATTTTTATCGGCAGCAAAGGAAAACTGATGTGCGGTGAGTACGGGGACAGCCCGAGATTGATTCCGGAAACGGCAATGAAGGCTTATAAACAACCGCCCAAAACACTTCCAAGAGTAAAGGGCTCGCACGAAGAAAACTGGATCAGGGCGTGCAAAGGCGGCGAACCGGCGGATTCGAATTTCGATTATTCCGGTCCAATGACCGAAGCCGTCGTTTTGGGCAACATTTCTCTACGCATGGGAAAAAAGCTGGATTGGGATGGCGCCAACCTCAAGGTTACAAATGACGAAGCAGCCAATGCACTGGTGAAACCGAATTATCGTGCAGGATGGAGTTTGTAGAATTCGTCGGAAATTTTCACTTGTGAACAAAACGCAAGGGATGCTGTCGGAAAACGGAAAACGGAAAAATATCGTTTTCCGTTCTCCGTTTTCCATAAAGATTTATTTTCTTTTGCTGTATTTCAGGTATTCCCCCCGTGTCGTAATGCCGATATAGCCCTTGTAAATCCCACCGTATTTTCCCACATCAAGAACGCGAACCGCAATCACATTATCACCGCTGTGTCGAATGAGATGAGGAGGGATAAAATAGGCGCGCTCTTTATTTTTCATATCTTTGTATTTCGCTTTGTGCCCATCCCGGGGAAATTCGCCGCTGTAACCAATCAAACTGCCGTTAAAATAGACCTGATCAATATCATTAATTTTTCCGAGCATCAAAATGAGTTTCTCATCGGAAAGAGTCGTTGGGAGTTTGATCTTCTTCCTGTACCAAGCAATACCATCATAACGTTTAAATCCCTGTTTTTCCCAGTAACAAGGCACAGCAATGGTTTTCCATTTTGAATCATCATAATCGGGTGCAGCCCATTTCATGTCATCGCCGGTGGAAAATTTCCATTGCCCACGTAAATTGATTTTTAATTCAAGAACATCACGACGCGAGTAAATTCCGACATCACCTTCAACAATGCCGCCGCTGCCATGATCGTCGTAAACCTGGACAGCGAGAACATTTTCAGCCCCGAAATTCAAAAGTTCCGGTGATAAAAGATAACACCGCCGTTCTTCTCCAGCCGGATCGTATTTTGGGGGAAATTTACCTTTGCCGCCCACGAGCTTTCCATTCAAATAAACCCGATCGACAGCATCGATTCTGCCCAACTGAAGATAAAGCTTTTTGGTTTTCAAACTTGATGGCGCATTGAACTTGATTCTGTACCATGCGTAACCATCATAACCGGGAAAGCCCTCGTTTTCCCATCTATCAGGAACGTTGATTTTCTCCCATTTGGAATCATCAAATCCG
>JAACEJ010000451.1 GCA_011682565.1 Actinomycetota bacterium
ACGTAATTTTTTCCAGTGAATGCCGTCGGAAGAAACAAAAGCAATCAAACCACTTTTTTCTGATCCTCCTAATGCTTTAAAGCGCTGTGCCGGATCAACGTCGGGGCGGGTATCAAGGAAAGGAGAAAAGTTGTGGGTCATAGGAGCAGCATTGGCCATGACAACATTATTTTTTTTTGTTCCGTTTACAGTGAATATTCCCAGATTAGGTTTCGTCCAGTGAATGCCGTCCCGGGACTCGGCATAACATGTAGTTGCATCGTTGCTGCCATCTTTTCCGGCACCCGGCAATCCGCGATAATAGAGACGAAAAATATCTCCGTCTTTAATAACCGTAGCATAGCCGCAAAAGGCACCTTCCCACGGTTTATCGAATTGAAGGACAACACCTTCATCGTGCGGCGTGTGCAGTATGAGTCGGGTTCCCTCAAGTTTATCGATCAGGTAATAATCGACGAACAGTTCTCGTTCGGCGCCAAGTTGGATGGGTTTTGACGGTTCTGCACTTTGTATTGTTCTTGTAACAGCAAATAAGCAGGTTACTAAAAAAAGACTGAAAAGGATTTTCTTTTTCATTGTTTTCCCTCAATTAATGTGTAATTTTTAATACTCCCAAAGGATTCGTTACGCTGACAACATAATTGTCTAATTTTGTATAATTTTTTGCCAGAAAGTCTATAATTTGATTTTTATGCTCTCCCAAAGGAAAATGAATATAGATTGAATAAGCACTACCCCAAATGTCGATTTGGCGGCAGTCCACAGAAGCGGCACGGAACATACCGGCATCTTGATCCCAGAGTTTAAAAATATTCTTTTCGATCAGCGCGGCTCTGTCCGCAAAATCCTCAACAGTCTTTCGATTATCGATTTGTTTAAATAAATCGGTCAGCCGTTGGCATGCTTCCCAATAAAGAAGGGATGAAAAGAGCAGTTCACCGGTTTTTGCAATCGTGTCTGTGAACCCGTAAGGTGAATGCGGATGGGCGGGATCGATATAAACCAGGCCGGATGGCGCCCTCGGTGTAAAGTTCATTGCATCTATTAATTGTTGTGCATGACGGCGAAAGAACTCGACATCACCGCGCACCCGGTCGGGAATGCAGCCGTCTTTTCGTTGCCCATTAAGCAGGTAACGGATGGCTGCTTTCGTCTGCTTTGCCGGAATAAGCGATCCTAAGAAAAAAACTGCACTTTATTTTAGCCGGCACCCAGATTGCTTCGCTTCGCTCGCAATGATATTCTATGACTTTACGAGTAACTCGGAAATCAACTAGAGAAATAAAAAATATTACGCTTTCTGTTTGTAATGTACTTCCGACACTTTCCGCAGCCTTTGTGCGGCTTGTTCGGCAGTAATATCCCTTTGCGCTTCGGCCAGCATTTCATAACCGACCATAAATTTTTTCACGGTAGCGGAACGGAGTAGCGGCGGGTAAAAATGCGCATGGAGCTGCCAAGGGTTATAATCTTCATCATCTGTCGGTGCGCCGTGCCAGCCCATGGTATAGGGAAAAGAAATATTAAAAAGATTGTCATATCTGGTCAGAAACTTTTTCAGTATAGCTGCCAGACTTGAGTGTTCTTCGTCGCTCAGATCCGGAAGGCGTAAAACATGTCGGCGGGGAAGCAGCAGGGTCTCAAACGGCCAAGTCGCCCAAAATGGTACGACAACAAGCCAGTGCTTATTTTCAACGACGATTCGTTCGCGCTGCTCGCTCTCCAAATGCAAATAATCAAGGAGCATTACCGAATCATGCTTGCGAAAGTAGTTACCCTGTTCACGATTTTCGGCAAAAGGTTCATTCGGCAATCCCATACCGGCCCAAACTTGTCCATGGGGATGCGGATTTGAGCAGCCCATTATTGCGCCCTTGTTTTCAAAGACCTGCACCCATGTGTATTTTTCGCCCAATTCCGTAATCTGCTCAGCCCAAACATGAACGACTTTTTCAATTTCCTCCACCTGCATTTCGGGCAGCGTCAAATCATGCCGTGGAGAAAAGCAGATAACCCTGCAAGTGCCCCCCACACTTTGTGTCTGCATAAGCGGGTGCGGTGGTGCCGGAGCCGGCGGCACATGCGGAAGCAAGGCGGCAAAATCATTGCTAAAAATGTATGTACTCGTGTATCGGGGGTTTTGCTGCCCGTTCGCTCTCAAATTTCCAGGACAGAGATAGCAATTGGAATCGTATCGCGACCGTTCATACTGTGACGGCGTTTCCTGTTTTCCCTGCCAGGGACGTTTTGTCCGTTGCGGTGAAACCAGAATCCAGTTGCCGGTAAGAGGATTGTAACGTCGGTGGGGATGGTCTGAATATCTAAAATTTTCCACAAGAATGCCCTTTTAATTATGTTACCATTACAATGACTTGTCCGAAGATTGTCAGCAAAATATTTGCAAATGCGTAAACACCCGCATAGCCCACAGACAGCATAGGATCATGAACCATATCATAAGCAGCAGCGAGCGTAGCCATCGATGTCAAGATTCCTGCCAAGATACCCGGTTAAATAAAGCATCGGCGTTTTGAAGAAGAAAGCAGAAGAAAAAGCAACAACTGAGCCGACGATAACAACAAAAACAGCAAAACCAAAAGACCGGTACATATCCGGTAAAGAATAATTTAACTGACCTAAAGCAAGGGCTACAAAAAGCACGCCGCCGGAAGAACCCAGTTCAACACCAAAAAACTTTGCTTTACCGATAAAACATCCTGCCGCTAAAATAGTAAAAAGGAGAAATAAAGGATTTGAAAATAATTCATGCAACAGAGACTTTGTTCTTTAAGACCTTTTTTCACTGTTCCATTCGCTCAGTTTGTCGCTGATAAATTTTATCACGCGTTGATGTTCTTCGATTCCACGATTCTGTATATACATCGGTTCTCCAAAAGCAAAATGGACATTTTTGCGCGGATCAATTTTGCCAAAATCTTTGATTAATTTACCCTGTCCCCAGGCATCGGTTTTGATTGCCAGCGGTACAATGGGAACTCTCGTCCGTCTGGCCAGCTTGATTCCGATGGTGTTAAATTCTTCAGGATTAAATTGAACTGTTCGCGTTTTTTGTGGAAAAATGATAATCGATGTTCCTTGGTGCAATTTTTTCTCGCCTTCTTTTAAAACGACCGTTAAATCCTCGCGTGGATTTTCCCGTCCGACGACGACAGGATCTCTTGAAATCATAATATGTTTGAAAACCGGGAATTCAATCAGGCTTCTTTTTATCACAAACGTAACGTTTCGATAAGCAACCAGGATATTCGGCAGAATAAATGTTTCCAATGTACTCATGTGATTACCGATATAGACACAAGGCGTATCCAGTTTTTCAATATTTTCGACACCGGTAATTTCAATGTTTGTACCGATTTTTTCCATTGCTCTTAAAATTCCTATACTGGACCCCGCCCATGCTTTATTATCGTACAATCCTTTTTTGGCGAGTTGACTGCCGCGAAAGACGATAGCAATCATGTGATAATAAAAGAAAAAGCCCGGAAACATTCTCCCGAATTTAGATACATTATCTAGTGCCGATCTGTATGCACCGTTTTGATATTCAAGATGGGTTTTCATTTCAGTGGGCATTGTTTTTCCTGTAAAAATTAATCTTGCCTGGGTAATCGTCAGTTTATACAAGCTGGAATTTGATTAACTTTTTGTTCAAAATCAAGTGCGAAATTCTGATTTGGAAAAGGAGGAATCTCCCGGCTGTTTTTTCAATTTGGTAAAATTGGCTTTTTCATATTGTTGCACATTGAGTAAAATAGATGTATTTGGATAATTATCTGACAGAAGAAGGCAAGGAGTTTTAAAAAAGTTATTGACAGAAATGAAAAAAGGGTTTGAGCAAACCCTTTTTTTGTTGATAATTTTATGTGAGGGCGGCGGGAATCGAACCCACGACCGACGGCTTAAAAGGCCGCTGCTCTACCTAGCTGAGCTACGCCCTCAAAAAATAGATGCAAATATAAATATTTCAAAATTAACAAGCAATAGAAAAATTTTATTTGGCAA
>JAACEJ010000452.1 GCA_011682565.1 Actinomycetota bacterium
ATTTTCGCCACTTCTTTTTTCATTTTTTCCAATTCATCTTTCATCTGCTTCAATTCCCGTTCTTTTTTCTCCATCGCTCTCTCAATTTCTCTTTCAATTTTTTCTTTTGTCTCTTGTCGATATTCGTTGCGCCATTCGTCCAGTTCTTTACGATAACGCTGCAAATCTTCCTTGTATTGTTTTCTCAATTGCGGGGCTAAAAAAGGCGTCGTCCTCAAGTTCGGGGAAAAGTGAAAATTTTTAAAGTAATTAAATTTGTAGGGATTGCTTTCAAGCACAACGGTTGTTGTATAATCCTCACCTTTGCGGATATATCCGATCTTTACGCGATCCCCCTTTCCATATTCCTGCAAAACATTTGAAAAATCGTCAATATTCTGTATGTCTTTATTGTCCATGGAAGTGATGACGTCTCCGGATTCAATGCCGCCTTTGTCCGCGGGGCTATCTTTTTCAACAGCAGTAACCAAAAGGCCTTTATTTGCATCGACGTTAAAATAGCGGGCAAGGTTCTTGTCCATTTCGTGCACTTCGATCCCGAGAAAAGCAGAAGGCGTTTTCTCAAACCTGAAACCGGGCTCATCGGAAAACCATACTTGATTTTTCGGACGCTCGCCAAGAGTAACCACAATTTTCTCCCGTTCATTCCCGCGCATTACTTCAAGAGGCACTTCCTCATCAGGGTTCTTTTTTTTCATTGCACGGGTCAGGTCTTTCACACGCCGGACATTTTTTCCGTCAAACTTAACGATCACATCACCCGGCTCGAGCCCCGCATCGGCTGCAGGGCTGTCGTCGAGAACATTATCCACAACCACACCAAATCGAGCCTTGGTGTCCAGCTCCTTCCGCAGTCGACGCGTCAGGTCTTTGATTTGCACGCCAAGCCAGGCACCGCCTTCATCCGCTGAAACGGCCTGAATGCAAACATCGGCGTCATTTGTCTTTGCCGGACTGCTTTGAATAAAAATAGCAGTGCCCAAAATGTACAACATGGCAATGAATTTCATCTCTCACCCTCCGTTTGATTAACAAAATTTATTATATTTTTTTGACGAAAGCATCGGCACAAGGTTGCAAAACGAAAAATATGCGAATTCAATTTTGCGCTTGCATTTATGAGTGCATAAAGCTATTTTCATAAAGCATACTATTCATATATTTTGGAATCCTCTGTTGAAAATAAAAATCGTTTCCCAATCATTTGTGAATTTGCAAGTAGGCCTCGCTTATACTGTGATTGGAATTATCGGTCTGGCGCTCGTTTATTTCGCACCGCAGGCCATCAATTATTTCCCGCCCTGCCTTTTCCGCAGTTGGACAGGGATTCGCTGTCCCGCATGCGGAGCGACGCATACGGGTTTATATCTCAGCCATTTGCACATTGTTCAGGCATTTTTGACGAACCCACTGTTTTTTTTCCTCTTTATTCTCCTGGCCCTCTGGAGTGTGAATTCCATCATCGGCCTGTTCCTGAAACAAAATTTGAAATTTATTCTCACAAATCGCGAAAAAAAGATCATCCGCCGGATCATTATCTGGAGCATACCGGTTAATTGGCTCTACCTCATTATCATAAGCCTTCTTGGGAAATGAACATTGTATGAAATATTGTTGCGCAGAATGGCGTTTGATAAGTATTGTTGTGAATATTAAGAAAAAACAAAAAAGATATGCAGAATAATCACCCGCTAGTAGGTTTTACCGTAGACTATTACAAGAGTTTATCTCATCCTGTCATCATCGATGCCTTGAAATTGATAGGTGTCAGATTTGTTGAGATTAGCCGATCTGTTTTCAGCGAGATCGATAAACTTGATTCCAGCTTGAAAAATGTGACGACCGCATTCCATCTGCCCCTGGTTCATGATGATGGCTGGGATTTTTCATATCCCGATCACCAGCAGGAAATCGATGAAATAATTCAGGTTATAAACACACAGCGAAACAAACTCCACATTCATCATGCAATCGCACATCCACCGGAAAAAGCAGATACACATTTACATTCCAAATCGTCATTGGATTGTTTATTCCAAAATCTCGCTCGTCTGCAGGTTCCCGTCTATTTGGAAAATGTTCCCGATTTTACGCCTTCCGAATATGAAAAAATCTTTGAGACCGGCAAACGAATGATGGGAGATAAATTGCAGGGAATGTGCTGGGATGCATCTCATTTCCACATAAAAGGCTATGACCCCATCAAACAGTTTGAACATTTTCGAAAGCACATTGGAACAATTCATTTGTCCGATTGCTATCCGGACAATGATGTACATTTGCCTTTTGACAGTGGCGGCTCATTGCCCATCGATGATATTTTGGAAATGCTCTCCGACTGCAAGTTTAAGGGATACATCACACTTGAAATAAAGCCGCAATCATTGCAGCAAATCGACGCTTATATTTCCAGCTATTTGAAAATTTTGCGCACCTTGCATTATAAAAAATATCTTGCAACAAAATTTCGTTTACTGTTTTTAAAACCTTTGATCAATCGATTTCTTGACGTGAAATAAATACTTGTGTATTTTATTTTGAAATGCAAAAAGAACTTGCAATTATCATTCAGAAAATTTATTTTCCACTGTAACCGGCCGGTGAAACGGGGCCACCTCCAAAACTGATGAAACGAAACAAAATGATCGTGAATACTCTCCAAATTGACATGCCATGAATTCTTTTTTTTTAACTTCTGAGCTTATTTTTACTGTTTTAGTTAAGTGAATCAAAAAGCGAGGTCTCAAATGTCCAACAATTATCACTCTTTAATTCCAGATTTCAAACGTCGTGTCAAAGAACTTGCCAGAGAAATCCCCACGGATACAGACGAACTGGTTGGTCTCCCCTATCCCTATATCGTACCGGGAAATGATAAAGTCGAAGCGCTTTATTATTGGGATACGTATTTTATCAATCTGGGCTTAATCAAAATGAGAATGATCGAACAAGCCCGTCACAACGTCGAGAACCTCATCTTTTTATTACGCCATTATGGCTATGTGCCCGCTTCGAATCAAAAATCCATGCTGCATCACTCCCATCTTCCGCTTTTGCCGTGGATGGTTCGCGATGTCTATCGCGCAACCGGGGACAAAGAATGGCTACGCCGAATTATCAACGAAGTGGTGAAAGAATTTCATTTTTGGACGACAAAGCCTCATACATCACCCGCAGGTCTGTTCCGCTATTTTGCCGGTGAAAAAACGGAATGGAGTCCGGAAAAGGCCACGGAAGCGGAATCCGGTTGGATCGATTCGCCTCGCTTTGATGACGCGCGCAATTACAATCCCATCGATCTAAATGCGATTTTGTATCGCAATGCTATGATCATTCACGATCTGCAGATTGAGGCTGAAGGAAAAGGCGATCAAAAGTTGCTCGACAAAAGTTATCAGATTAAAAAAACGATGGAATTGTGTTGGGATGAAGAAGAAGGCTTTTACCTGGATAATGATTTTACGACGAAGCGACTGAGCAGAGTGAAATCATTGGCGGGGTTTATGCCGCTTTTCGTGGAAATGATAGACGAAAAGCGCGCTGAACGCATGCAAAAACAACTCAAAAACTTTACCTGCCCCGGCGGCCTTGCGATCACCGACCACGATTATGGCGGTAAGCCTTCGATCTGGAATTATCCGATTGTCTGCGCACCGTATATTTATTTTGTCGTTAAAGGTCTTTGTGATTTTGACTATATGGAAGATGCCGCAGATATTGGAACAAGCTGGCTTAATATGGTCTCAGAAATTTACAGAGAGACCGATAATTTGTGGGAATGGTACAACGTGAAAGAAAAATCCATTGCAGAACCCAGCTCGATCAAAAATGCCGCGCTTATGGGATGGACTGCAGGAACTTACATCGCTTTGGTCGATGTGCTTGGACTTGACTAATGCCGTTAATGACCAGATTATAGGGAAAAATGCCCGACCCGCCGGGCATTTTCCCCTATATTAATTCTTAATTCATATTAAGATGTTGTACCGGGGGAGTAATACCGACAAATAATAT